>CAZPIZ010000055.1:0-9900 GCA_964586615.1 uncultured Acidimicrobiaceae bacterium
TCGATCGTCACCAGGCGAACTCTTAGACCTTCCGTCGATTCAGAATGTCAAGCTCCAACACCGGCAGTAACGTGCGCGACCCGAGAGTCGCAAGCGTTTGCAGTCCTGGAGGAGGCCCCGGTTTGCTCGAGCTGGAGAACGTCTCGGTGGCGTTTGGAGGCCTACGCGCCCTCGACGACGTCTCCTTCCGGGTCGAAACCGGTGAGGTCCTCGGGCTGATCGGACCCAACGGGTCGGGCAAATCAACCCTCTTCAATGTCGCCACCGGGTCGCTGCCAGCCACCCATGGACGGGTGATTTTCGATGATCGTGACATCACCGGTCTGCCACCTCATCGAATCGCCCGGCTCGGGGTCGGCCGCACGTTTCAGGTGGTGCGACCGTTTCTCCAGTTGTCGGCCCTCGATAACGTCTTGACCGGGGCGCTGTTCGGAGCGAGGGCTGCCCGGAGCCGCAAGGCAGGTCTCGACCGGGCCCACGCCGTCCTCGAGCAGGTCGGGCTCGCATCGAAGGCCCACCACAAAGCCCAGTCGTTGACGGTGCTGGAGCGCAAATGGTTGGAGGTGGCCCGGGCTCTGGCCGGTGGCCCCAAGCTGGTGCTGCTCGACGAGTTCATGGCCGGTATCTCGGCCGCCGAGGTGCCCGAAGCGGTCGAGCTGGTACGCCACATCAACAGATCCGGGGTCACGGTGGTGCTGGTCGAGCACATCGTCAAGGCGATCACCTCGGCCTGTGACCGGGTGGTGGTGCTCGACGCTGGGCGCAAGCTGGCCGAGGGAACGGTTACAGAGGTGGTCAACGACCCGGCGGTCATCACCGCCTATCTGGGAACCCGGCATGCTCACAGTTGAAGAACTCCAGGTCAGTTACGGCGACCTCCAGGTGGTGTGGTCGGTGTCCTTCTCGGTCCCCGAACAGGCCATCGTCGCCTTGATAGGTCCCAACGGGGCCGGCAAGACCACCACCCTTCGAGCGGTCATGGGCCTCCTCCCGATCAGAGCCGGCGAGGTGAGCTACCGGGGCCGTTCGCTCGCCTCCCTCCGCACCCACCAGATCGTCGAGACCGGTTTGGTGATGATCCCCGAAGATCGGGCCGCCTTCGCCTCTCTCACCGTCGCCGAGAACCTGGAACTGGGCGCCTACCCGAAGCGGGCCCGGAGCCACCGCGACAAGACGATGGAAGAGGTCTTCGACACCTTCCCGGTGCTGGCCGAGCGGCGCCGCCAGCAGGCCAGCACCCTCAGCGGAGGCGAACGCCGCATGCTGGGGATTGGCAAGGCGCTGATGGCCAAGCCGGAACTGCTGATCCTTGACGAGCCCTCGCTGGGTCTGGCTCCTCTGATCGTGGAGTCCACCTTCGAGGCGATCAAACGGATCCGCTCGCACGACGTCGCCGTACTGCTGGTGGAACAGCACGTGGAGATGGCGATGGAAGTATCCGACCACGTCTACATCATCGAGCAGGGGATCGTGGTCGGCGATGGCACCCCGGCCGAGCTGAGCAAAGACACCCGCGTCCGTGACGCTTACCTGAGCATGTGATGGACATGGACCTGATACTCCAAAGCGCAGTGTCCGGGATGCTGGTGGGGGGCATGTACGGGCTGGCCGCCCTCGGTCTGGCGCTGGTGTTCGGGGTGATGAAGATCCTCAACATCGCCCACGGCGAACTGGTGATGCTGGGCGGCTACGCCACCGTCTTCCTTTTCACTAACCAGGGGATGGACCCGGTGGTGGCGATTCCCCTCGTTTTTGTCATCATCGCCGTTGTCGGTCTCGTCCTTCACCTGGGGCTGTTCCGGTTCGTGACCCGCCTCGACCTTGAGGATCGCATCAAGAACTCGCTGTTGATCGCCTTCGGACTCACCCTGATCCTCCAGGCGCTGGCGGTGAAGTTCTTCACCGCCGACGACCGGGGGATCGTCACCAGTTACTCCCAGTCCGCCTGGCAGCTCGGGGCGCTGCGACTGCCCTTTATCCGGGTGCTGGGGGTGGTGGTGGCCATCGTTGCCGTGCTGTTGTTGAGCTGGCTGCTGAACCGCACCACCCTGGGTCGGGCCATCCGGGCGACCAGCGAGGACTGGGCGCTAGCCAGCCTCACCGGGATCAACATCCAGCGGATCTATCTGATCACCTTCGGGATCGCCGCCGGGCTGGCGGGCGTCACCGGACTGATGGTCAGCCTCGGATTCAGCGTCAGCCCTTCGATCGGTCTGGCCTGGACCCTCAAAGCACTCGTGGTGGTAGTGCTGGCCGGGCTCGGCAGCATCGGCGGGACCGTGGTGGCCGGGCTGCTCCTCGGCCTGGTGGAAGGGGTCAGCTCGGTCTGGTTGGGCGGGGCATACCGCGAGATCGTGGCCCTGGGGGTGTTCGTGATCGTGCTGCTGGTCCGACCCCAGGGTCTGTTCGGGAGGTCCGGTGACTAGCCGGGCAAGACTTCTCGCCTGGGCCATGGTGCTCATCGTCGCGGTGGCGGTGCCCTTCTTCACCGAGGACAATCGGATCCTGACCAGGGCGGTGCTCCTGTTCACGGTGGCCGCCCTCGCCTCGAGCTGGAACATCATCGGAGGGATCGCCGGCCAGATCAGCCTGGGCCATGCCGGGTTCTTCGGACTCGGCACCTTGGTCACGAGGGACCTCTGGCTGGGAGGTCGTTCGCTGGCGGTGAGCCTGGCGGCGGCGGTCGGGATCACCTGCGTACTGGCAGCGGTGGTGGGGGTCCCGGTGCTGCGGTTGCGCGGCATCTATTTCGCCATCGGCACCCTGGCGGTGGCCGAGGCGGTTCGTCTGACCATCGGCAACGTCCGACCCGGGATCTCGGCTCTCTCCGCCGATCTCCTCCGCTCGTATGACTATCGCCAGCGCTACTTCGTCACCCTCGGGGTGCTTGTGGTGACGGTGGCGGTGGCGGCGCTGTTGTTGCGGTCCAGGATCGGACTGGGGATGCTGGCCCTGCGGGAGGACGAGGAAGCGGCCCGCGCAAGCGGCGTCAGCCTGCTGTCGCACAAGTTGATGGCGTTCGTGATCAGCGCCGGGCTCGCCGGGCTGGCCGGAGGTGCCTACGGGCACTTCGCCGTCAGTATCTATCCGTCTTTTGCCTTTGGCCCGACGTGGAGCTTTGACGCCTTGCTGGTGAGCTTCGTAGGCGGAGTGGGGACTTTGGCCGGGCCGCTGATCGGGAGCGCCGTCTTCGTGGTGGTGCGCGACCTCCTCGCCTCCAACCTGGTCGATTACCACGTCGTGATTTTTGGGGTTCTTTTCATCGTCATCGTCCTGCTCATGCCTGGTGGCATGGTCGAAGGGGCGAGACGGGTCCTGAAGATGGCGTCACGCGACGACGCCGAGCAGAAATAGACCAACGACAACGAAAGGAGACGCGATGAAGCCATCGAAGTCTTTCCTGACGATGCTGACGCTCCTCGCGCTAATCGTGGCTGCGTGTGGTGGCACCGCTGCCACCACCACGACGGCCGCAACTACAACCACGGCCGGAGCCACGACCACGACCGCTTCCACGACCACGGAGACCACCGCGGCGGTGGAGGTACCGGAGGCCATCAACGTGGGGGCGATCATCCCCTTGACCGGACCCTTCGCCGGAGGCGGGGCCCAGGTCGACCGGGGCTATCGCTATGCGGTGGAGGCCATCAACGAGGCGGGCGGGGTAAATCTGGCCGGCAGCCAGGTTCCCTTCAACCTGATCGTCCGCGATGATGCCTCCGACCCCAACAACACCGTGGCCCTGATGGAGGAGCTGGCCGGCGAGGACATCGTCGCCTATCTGGGTGGGTTCGGGAGCCCACTCCACGCGGCCGCTGCGGCCGTCGCCGAGCTGAACGCCATTCCCTACCTGGGTGTGGCCTTCGCACTGCAAAGCGTCCACGAGCAGGGATTCCGGTATCTGTTCTCACCGTTCCCCAAGTCCCCCGACGTGGCCAAGTCGACCTTCGACATGCTCGACGGCCTGATCGCCGAAGGGGAGCGGCCCTTACGGGTCGGCATCTTCCAGGAAACCACCGACTGGGGCGAGGAGATGGCCGCGGCCTGGATCTCGGAAGCGGAATCTCACGGATACGAGGTGGTGATGCACGGGACCTACGCCCCGGGCGCTACCGACTTCTCCGACCTCATACTTCAGGCTCAGCAAGAAGAGGTTCAGACCATGCTCAGCCTGCCCACCCCGCCTGACGGGTTCGCCCTCTACCGGCAGATGGGTGAGCTGGGCTGGGCCCCTGAGTTCTCGCTGGCGGTGAGGGCTGCCGACGTCCCCACCTGGAGCGATCTCGGGCCAATCGGCAACTACGCCCTGTTGTCGGCCGGTTGGCACTGGGCCCTGGCCTATCCGGGGGTCGACGCCATCAACGAACGGCACACGGCCGAGGAGGGACGACCCGCCGATCCGATCGTGGGAGTTGCCTACTCGTTGCTCCAGATCCTGGCCGACTCCATCGAACGGGCCGGCAGCCTCGACCACGATGCCGTTCGGGATGCGATCTCCGCCACCGACATGATGTCGGTGGCCGGTCCGATCCAGTTCCGGGAGAACGGAACCAGCATCCTCGAGAACCCTCTCATGCAGCGGGTCGACGGGGTGGTGGAACTGGTGTGGCCGGCGGAGTTCGCCACCATCGATCTGGTCTTCCCGGCCCCGCCTCTCGAGGAACGCTCCTAAACCCCCTGTTCTCGCGCATCAAACGCGGCCTATGGGCCGCGTTTGATGCGCGAGAAGCAGGCTTTCTAACCCCACCCCCCGCTTCTAGCCCCAGACGTCGTGGGCGATCTCGACGGTGCGGGCCAGTTTCGGCCACTGATCGTCAATGGTCAGTGTGTTGCCGTGCACGGTCGAGGAGAAGCCACACTGGTGACTGAGGGCGCACTGATCGAGACCGACGTAACGCGTCGCCTCCTCGATCCGCCGCTTGACCGTCGTCGCCTCTTCCACCTCCGCATGTTTTGAGCTCATCAACCCAAGCACCACGTTCTTGTCTTTGGGCATGAACCGGAGGGGGGCGAAGTCGCCCGAGCGCTCGTCGTCGTATTCGAGGAAGAAGGCGTCGACCCCCATCTGTTGGAACAGGATCTCGGCCACCGGTTCGTAGCCGCCGCGGGCCACCCAGGCGCTCTGGAAGTTCCCCCGACACAGATGGACCGCCACTGTCATCCCATCCGGCCGATCACGTATGGCGTCGTTGACCAAGCGGCAATAGAGACGGGTCAACTCGTCGGGGTCGTCGCCGCGGGCCGCGGTCCGTTCCCTGATCTCGGGATCGCACAGATAGGCGAGATTGGTGTCGTCCATCTGGAGATACGTGCAACCGCGCTTGGCGAGATCGGCGATCTCATCACGGTATGCGGTGGTCAGATCGGCGAAGAATCCCTCGAGGTCGGGGTACACCTCGCTGCTGATCGCCTCTCTCCCGCCCCGGAAATGGAGCATCGAGGGGGCTGGGATGCTCACCTTCGGGGTCCTGGTCACCTTCGAGGCGAGGAAGTCAAAGTCATCCCCCTGGATCGGACGGGAGTGTCTGATGGGGGCGTCGACATGCATGGTGGGTGGGCGAAAGCCCACCTCGGAACCATCGTCCTTCTTGAACTTGGCGAAGAACTCGCCATAGGTCGTGTTGACCCCCTCCAGTCGCTCGAGAAAGTCGATATGGAAGTAGGTGCGACGGAACTCTCCGTCGGTGATGCCCCGGAGGCCAACCGCCTCCTCACGTTTGACCAGATCGGTGATCGCCTCATCCTCAACCGCTCTCAGTTGGCCTGAGCTGACGGTCCCTTCCTCGTGGCCCTTGCGAGCCTCGAGTACCGATGGGGGTCTGAGGAAGCTACCGACATGGTCGGCGCGAAACGGGGGCCCATCGTTCATCAACTTCCCTCCAGAGAGCCGGGCTCCGAGTGTAACCAAACGTTGCTGCCGCCCCCTGGCCAGCGCCACCCCGTCGCTTCGCTGGTTATATCTGTCCCCCATGAGCTCGACCCTTCCCGTGATCGAGCGTGCCCACGGTTTCACGGATCGCATCGCTATTGGTGACGATGGCGGCGCCTCCACCTACGCCGAACTGCTGACCGGCTCCGAACGCGGGGCCGCCCGGCTGCTGTCGAGAAAGGCGGATCTCAGCGAGGCCCGGATCGCGTTCATGGTCGAGCCGTCGTACGAGTACGTCCGGGTCCAATGGTCGATCTGGAGGGCAGGGGGGATTGCGGTTCCGCTGTGCTTGACCCACCCGGCGCCCGAGTTGGAGTACGCGCTCGACACCACCCGCCCGGCGGTGGTGGTGGCTTCGGCCCGGTACGCCGGACTGACAGAACCGCTGGCCCGGGCCCGCGGCATCGACTTCCTCCTCGTCGATGAGGTCGACGGTGAACCGGTGGCGCTGCCGGATGTCGGTCCCCAACGTCGGGCGATGATCCTCTTCACCAGCGGCACCACCGGGCGCCCCAAAGGGGTGGTCACGACCCACGACAACATCGCCGCCCAGATCAGCTCGCTGGTCGAGGCCTGGGAGTGGAGCCAGGACGATCGGATCCTGCTGACCCTCCCCCTCCATCACATCCACGGCATCGTCAACGTCATCGGGTGCGCCCTATGGAGCGGCGCCCGTTGCGACATGCTGGCAAGCTTCGATGCCGGACGGGTGATCGAACGGCTGAGCGCCGGCGATCTCACGTTGTTCATGGCGGTGCCGACCATCTATCACCGTCTCATCGCCCATCTCGACAAGGTCTCCCCCGCCGAACGACAACAATTCAAAGAGGGCTGCGGTCGGCTCCGGCTGATGGTCTCCGGTTCGGCCGCCCTTCCGATCCCGGTCCTGGAACGATGGCGGGAGTTGAGCGGCTACACGCTGTTGGAACGGTTCGGGATGACCGAGATCGGGATGGGCTTGTCGAATCCGTTGCGGGGTGAACGGGTGCCCGGCGAGGTGGGGCGTCCCCTGCCCGGGGTCGAGACCCGTCTGGTCGATGACACCGGCACTCCCCTCGGTGAGGGAGAGCCCGGAGAGATCCAGGTGAAGGGACCGGCTGTGTTCGCTGAGTACTGGGAGCGGCCCGAAGCCACCGCCGAGGCGTTTACCGCCGATGGCTGGTTCCGGACCGGCGACACCGCAGTGGTCGGGGACGGCAGGTACCGAATCCTGGGACGGTCCTCGGTCGACATCCTCAAGTCGGGTGGCGAGAAGATTTCCGCCCTCGAGATCGAGGACATCCTCCTCCGTCACGATGCGGTCGGCGAAGCTGCGGTGGTCGGGATCGACGACGACGAATGGGGTCAGCGGGTGGTGGCGGTGGTGGTGACCGAAGTGCCGGTCGAGGCGGACGAGTTGAAGGAATGGTGCCGGGCCAACCTGGCCGCTCACAAGGTCCCCAAGGCCTTCCTCTTCATCGACGCCATACCCCGCAACCCGCTTGGCAAGACCGTCAAACCCGATGTGATCCGCTGGGTGCTGGACCAGGGTTAACCGTGCCGGCCTCGGTTCCCCTCTCGCGACCTGAGCGGTACGTTTTGCGTACCGCTCAGGTGATAAAAACGCACCGATAGCAGCGAGGTCTTACCGTCGATAGAATGCAAAGTATTAGAAGAACTCAGGAGGTCTAGATGTCGGGCTATGCCAAGGGCCCGTTCGCCGTCGATTGGGAAGATCGCTACGACTTTCCTGAGATCCGCCAACAGCGAGTCGAGCGAACCCAAAAGGCGATGCGGGATGCCGGCGCTGCCGGCCTCCTGGTCTGGAAGGACGAGAACGTCCGTTACCTCACCTCGCTGAGGGCGCAGTTGATCGCCGGCAAGACCACCTCCCTCAACGGGGCGCTGCTGGTTCCCGACGACGACCCGGTGCTGCTTTGCTCGGGCGGCGAGATCGACAAGGCCCGGTTCGGGATGTCATGGATCGGCGAGGCCCACGCCGTCCCGATCATGGAGCACCGCGATTTGGTCGACGGGTTCGTGCGCAACACCCTGGGCCCGATCCTCAAGGCGCGGGGCCTAGACCAGGGCCGGCTCGGGGTCGACCAGGCCAACATCTCATTCATCGAGGCCATGCGTAAGCACCTTCCCGACCTCGAACTTTTCGATGGCGACACGATCATGCAGCAGGCGCGCTGGATCAAGAGCGACGGCGAGATCGCCATCATCGAAGAGGCCTGCGCCATCGGTGACTCCGTCACCCAGCGGGCGCTGGATGAGACCAGGGCCGGACGTCGCGAACTCGAAGTAGCGGGCGACGCCATGCAGACCCTCTTCTATCTGGGCGGGGAGATGGCCCACGTCATCACTCCCTTCGTCGCCTCGGGCGAGCACATGTCTCCCCCCCACCGTCTCGCCACCGATAAGATCATCCGCAACCAGGATCTCGTCTTCATCGACATCGGGGCGATGTGGAACGGCTACTTCGCCGACATCGGGCGGACCACCATCGTCGGCAAACCTCACAAGCGTCAACAGGAGATCTACACCGCCGTATACGAAGGCCTGATGGCCGGCATCGAGAAAATGCGACCCGGGTACACCAATCAGGATTGCGCCGACGCCATCAAAGCCAAGATCGGTGAGCACGGCCTGGCCGAGCACCTGTTCAGCCTCTTCATCGGACACGGGATCGGGATGGGAGCCAACGAGCCGCCCTACATCGGAGAAACCCTTCCCGGTGCCCCCACCTACGAGTTCCAACCGAACATGGTGTTTGCCGTGGAGCCGCTGGTGTGGGTGCCCAACGTCCCGGGTGGTGGCGGGGTCCGCATCGAGGACATGGTGCTCATCACCGAGGGAGCGGCACGGATCCTGTCCCGGGTCGAATACGAGGAACGCCTCCTCCTCTAAGGTCAATAGCCGATGTCGTCGTCGAGCAACACCCCGGTGGTGGACGTTCACAACCACGTTTTCACTCCCGAGGTTGAGGAGCTGATCGAGCAGCACTACTCGCGGGAGGAGATACTCACCCACGAGCCGTATGAGCGCTATGCCGGCGAAAAGAGCGCCGCCCACAACCGCTCACTGGGCCCGACCCTTCGTCCCAAGATGACCGACGCCGCCGAACGCCTGGCCGACATGGACCGGATGGGGATCGATATCCAGGTGCTGTCGACCTTTGTCTCCCAGTTCTATTACTGGACCGATGGCGAGCTGGGCCAGACCATCGCCCGCCTGCAAAACGATTGGCTGGCCCAGGTGGCCGCCAGTCATCCCGAGCGGTTCGCCGCCATCGGCACCGTTCCCATGCAGGACTCAACCAGGGCGATGGTCGAGCTGGAGTACATCATCGGCCGGCTCGGGTTCAAGGGCGTGCAGATATCGGGCAACATCGACGGGACGGACCTCGACGATCCCCGATTCATCCCGTTCTTCAAACGAGCGGAGGAACTCGAGGCCGTGATTCAGATCCACCCCAACGGTTGGAATTCGGTGCGGCTCGACGACTTCTACCTGATCAACGTGATTGGCAACCCACTCGACTCGACCGTCGCCCTGACCCGGTTGATCTTCTCGGGGCGATTGAAGATGTTTCCCAATCTGAAGCTGTCGGTGGTGCACGGGGGCGGTTACACCCCCTTCTACAGCGCCCGCATGGACCATGCCTGGGAGGTGCGGCCCGAGTGCCGGGAGCACATCGAGAACGCACCGAGCACCTATCTACGCATGGTTCATTTCGACACGATGGTCTTCGCCCCCGAACATCTGGCGACCTTGGTCGGTTTCGCCGGCGCCGACCACGTGATGCTCGGAACCGACTACCCCTTCGACATGGGCGAGACCGATCCTCTCGGGTTGATCTCGAAGGTGGGTCTGTCCGACGAGGACAAGCGAAAGATCGCCGGCGCCAACGCCGTCAGATTGTTCGCTTTGGATTAGGTCTCGGTCGGGTCGACATCCCCCTTCGGCAGGTGGATGTCCTGTCGCCA
>CAZPIZ010000056.1:0-1220 GCA_964586615.1 uncultured Acidimicrobiaceae bacterium
CGCGATCCGATCGGTGTCGGGGATGGCATCGAAGTCGGCGTGGATTCCCCAATGAAGGGTGCCGTCGTAGGAAAAGATGGCGAACCCAAGGCCGTGTTGGGACCAGAGGGGAACAATCGGATAGCTGGCGATCATCCTCGCCTCGAGCAAGTACATCGGGAACTGTGGCCCCGGCACATTGGTGACCGTGAGGTTGAACGGGCGCACCATCGGTCCCACCAAGCGGTTCGTCATTGAGATAAGGGTCAGCGGTGTGCCCCTAGAAAGCTCGACCAGGGTCGAGGCACCCAGCGCCTGATTGGTCTGTTTAAGCCGGGCGGTTTCCTGTTGCAGCTTGCGCAACCGTGAAAGCGGCTCGGGCTCGGAGAGCGGCATGTTGACGAGCCACATCGCCACCCGATTGCCTAGAGCTCCCCGTTGGTCGGCTCGCCGGGTTGAGACCGGGACCATGGCCCGAAACTCGATTCCCCGGACGTCGAAGTCTCTCTCTTCCGTCAGGAAGCGGCGGATGGTCCCGGCGACGATGGCCAGAAGGACATCGTTGACCGAGCCTCCCAGGGCCCGGCGGATCTCCTTGACCTCTTCGAGACTGCTGTCGGTCCAGTCAAAGCGCCGGTTAGGGCCTAGGTCGGGATTGAGCGGAGTCCGGGAGGCGGCCGTAAGCCAGCCAGACCGGAGCGAGTTCATCGCCGCAAATGCCTTGCCTCCCACAGTCATCGCCAACTCGCGCCCGCGGCTGCTCATGGAACCAAGGCTGCTCATCGTGTCGACGGTTCTGCGGACTGTACGCGCCGCCTCGGCCACCACCAGCTGGGTGTTCGAGGGAGCTGGCCGCGGGGTCCACTCGTTGGGCGGTTCGATCTCGGTCGTCGGTATGAGGTTGAGGAGGATGGCCGTGAGATCGATGCCGGACACTCCATCGATCATGCAATGGTGGATCTTGGCGATAATGGCGAACCGATCGTTCTCGAGCCCCTCAACAACCCATAACTCCCAAAGCGGCTTGGCGCGATCGAGTTGCTGGGAGACGACCCTTCCGGTCAGATCCTTGAGCTGTTCGTCGGTGCCCGGACGCGGCAAACTCGTGTGGCGAACGTGGTAATCGAAGTTGAAATGATCGTCGTCGACCCACACCGGATGACGATTCGCAGGCACAAACGCCAACCGTTGGCGGTATCTCGGCATGTACTGGAGCTTGCCGAGGATGTGGGCTTTGATCC
>CAZPIZ010000056.1:1320-9839 GCA_964586615.1 uncultured Acidimicrobiaceae bacterium
GGCGCTGGCCAGATGCCAGGGAATCGAACTGACCGCCACCCCGGGCTCGAATATCAGGCTGGCCTTGATGGCGAAGGCCGTCTGGTTGTGGAGGATCTGGCTCCAGAATCCGGGCACAACGAACTCGGGGATGACGATGTGGATCAGGACGCCGGGTTCGGCGTCTCGTCGCAGCCGCCGGACATAACGAACCAGGGGACGGGTTAAACCCCTGTACGGGCTTTCGAGGATCTGGAGCTCACCGAAGTCCGGGTCCCAGTTGCGGAGTATGCGACTGCGCTGGTCGGCG
Source organism: uncultured Acidimicrobiaceae bacterium (assembly GCA_964586615.1). Lineage (GTDB taxonomy): Bacteria > Actinomycetota > Acidimicrobiia > Spongiisociales > ZC4RG35 > DATEEG01. Next base: position 1,610 of record CAZPIZ010000056.1, read on the forward strand.
TCAATGTCGAGGTGGGCGGCCTTAATCGATGGTGCGTTGAGCAACTTGACATATCCGAGCGCACGCCTGACAGGGATGGTGACGTCGGCGGTAAGGACAACGACCTGCTGGCTGGTGATGTGATCGGGGTCGCGGATCACCTCGCGCTGGCGGGTCTGGCGTCGCTGATAGGTCAGGTCGGTGACGACGACCCTGGGAACGAAGAGCAGCAGCAGCTTCACCATGATCCCGTGGGGATGGATCACCAAGGATCCGAGGCGCTGCCTTCGAACCAGTTCGGGAATGATCACGGTGACGAAGGAGTCGAGGTTGGATGCTGCTTCTCTCTGCACTAGATCGCGCAGTGATCTGAAGGGCCGGCCATCGTCGGCGTCAATGAGACGGAGGGGGTGATCCGGGTACAGGCGCTCCCAGGTGTCGAGGAGGTCGTCGTCGCCGGGTTCGCGTACATGGACGACCGTGATCGTCTCGGGTCTGATCATCTCGGCGTACTCGATGGCGCGCTGGGTAGCCCGGCCGGTGTGGCTGGCCAGCACAAACGCCCGATTGGATGTGGGCATTGCCGGCTCGCCGACGAGACGGAGGCGATCGGCCACTCCCAGGTAGTGACGGCGGATGCCGAGCATCCCCAAGACGATGATTGGTATGGCAACGATCACGATCCACGCACCGTGGGTGAACTTCACGGACGCGATGACCACCAGCACCACCGCGGTCGTCGTGGCGCCGATGCCGCTGACGATGGCCGAACGCAGCCAGCCTCGCTCTCGAAGCCGTAGCCATCGCCGCACCATGCCGGTCTGGCTAAGGGTGAAGCTCAGGAACACCCCGACCACGTACAGCTGAATCAACCGGGACACCTGAGCGTCGAAGGCCCAGATCAAAATGGAGGCGATGGTGGCCAGGACCAGGACACCGTTGGAGAACACCAACCGGTCACCGAGGCTGCGGAACTGGCGGGGCATCAGCTTGTGGCGGGCGAGGATCGCCGACAGCCGGGGAAAATCCTGGTACGCGGTGTTGGCGGCGAGGAACAAGATTCCGGCCGTAAAGACCTGGAGCACCCAGAACCCGATACCGCCGTTGAAGGCTGCCCGCCCGATCTGGGAGATGACGGTGCCGTAGGTATCAACCGTCTCTTCCGAAATCCGGACCTGGAACAACCGCGCCAGGGTCGAGATGCCGAGGAACATTGTGGTAGCGATGACACCCATGATCCCGAGGGTCATCGCCGCGTTCTTGGCCTTCGGCTTACGGAATGCCTGCACCCCGTCGGCTACGGCCTCGACGCCGGTAAGAGCCGTCGATCCCGAGGCGAAGGCCCGCAATATCAGAAGGAGGGATACCGCCGCCACCGGCTCGAGGTCGGCCGTGGAGGAGACCGCCTGTGGGCACTCGCCGTCAGCGCACTCGACGAATCCGATGATCAGCATTACGAAGACGGTGGTTACGAAGGCGTAGGTCGGTAGAGCGAACAGATTGGAGGATTCCTTGGCGCCGCGGAGATTGGCAACCGTGACCAGAGCCACGAATCCGATGGCTATGGGCACCCGGTAGGGGAGGAGATCGGGGACGGCGGAGGTGACGGCGGCGACCCCGGCGGCCATCGAGACCGCCACGGTCAGGGTGTAATCGGTGAGAAGGGCGGCTGCTGCCACTGCCCCGGCTCCCAGGCTGATGTTGTCGTTGGCAACGATGAACGCGCCACCGCCTTGGGGATAGGCCTTGATGGTCTGGCGATAGCTGATGACGACGATCGTCAACAAGCTGGCGATGGCCAGGGAGATCGGGGTCAGGTGGACGAAGGCACCGGCGCCTGCCAGAGCGAGCACGAGCATTGCTTCCTCGGTCGCGTATGCAACCGAGGAAAGGGGGTCGGACGCGAAAACGGGAAGGGCCAGTCGCTTGGGGAGCAACTGATGCTCCGCCTGATCTGAGGCCAGCGGCTTTCCGATTAGCCGACGCTTGAAGTCAGCCCAACGAACCAAAACTCCTTGACGCCGACTGCTCAGGCGCGACCGCTCAGGTTATGACTACTCACCCGGAATCGGTAATCATTCGGTCGGAATCGGGGCCGGACAGGTCGTTGGACCTAGGCGGTCCATCCCAGCAGTCGTTCCCCGGCCGTGACATAGAGGAACCAAAAGGCAACGGCCGCCGGTGCGAAAAGCAGGACCATGGCCGGGTGGGTTTGGAACGTGCGCCAGGCTAATGCGAGCCCGCCGAGCCAGACTGCCCAGAGAATGAAGAGTCACGGACCGGGAACCGCCAACCCGGAAACCAGGTAAGGGACGAAGCCGACGACCAGGTAGGCGAGCAGCCCGACTATTCCCAGGAGCTTGGCGGGAATCCATGGTTTCCAGGCTACCTTTCAACTGACACGCGCCCGTAGCTCAGTGGATAGAGCGCCGCCGTCCTAAGGCGGGCGTCGGGGGTTCGACTCCCTCCGGGCGCACAGGCCCCCCTCACCATCGCCTTCGGCGATGGTCCCCTCCCCCCGCCTGCGGCGAGGGGAGAAAGGACGTGGTCGCGGCGAAGCCTTTACCCGGCCTTGGGACTCTTGAACCGACCACTCACCACTCACAACTCCTCGGGCCCTAACCTTCGTGTATGACCCCCGAAGAAGAACGAATCGCCCTGTTTCTGGATTTCGAGAACCTGGCGATCGGCGCCCGGGAGGCCCTGAAGGGGCATGAGTTCGATCTCAAGCCAATCGCGGATGCCCTGGCCGAGCGGGGCCGGGTGGTGTCGCGGAGGGCGTATGCCGATTGGTCGATGTTCGACGAGGCCCGCCGCATGCTGACCCGTCATCACGTCGAGCTGATCGAGATTCCCCAGCGTCTCGGTGTGACCCGCAAGAACGCGGCCGATATCAAGTTGGCGGTCGACGCCATCGAGCTCGCCTTCGAGCGTGACTACGTGACAACTTTCGTGATCGGGACCGGCGATTCCGATTTCACGCCCTTGGTCCACAAGCTCCGGGAGCTCAACAAGCGGGTGATTGGAGTGGGAGTCAAGGCGAGCACCTCGGCCCTGCTTCCACCGGCCTGCGATGAGTTTCTGTTCTATGAGAGCCTGGAGGGCGTCGAGGTAGGAACTCAGCGGGTAGGAACCCAGCAGGAAAAGGCAACATCCCGCCGCAAGCCCCGGGAGCCGGAACCGGCGCCGGTGATCGAGGAGCCCGACGAGGCCACCGAGGACCTCGACACCCTGATCACCCGTACCCTGGCCGGTCTGCAACGGTCGAGCGGTGATGCTGTCCTGGCATCCTCTCTCAAGCGCGCACTTCTGAGGAAGGACTCGACGTTCAGCGAGGCCGACCACGGGTTCCGTGGCTTCGGAGAGATGCTTCGGCACCTGGAAGAACAGGGGGTGATCGAGCTCGCCGAGGGACCAGCCAAGGGCGATCCGGTAGTCCAGTTCCCGGAAGACGGTGGTGGAGAAAACGAAGCGTTCGACCTGCTCAAGTCGGTTGTCGCCGACCTTCAGAAGAAGAGCGCGGGACCTCCGCTGCTGTCGGGCCTCAAGAACCAGGTGCGTAAGCGCAACTCGGAGTTCTCCGAGAAGAAGTTCGGCTACGGGGGGTTCCTCCAGTTCCTCAAGGCCGCCGCCACCAAGGGCATCGTCGAGCTCGAATGGGACGACAGCCTTGGGGATTATCTGGTGAGAGTTCCATGAGCCAAAAGCCCAAGTCTCAACCCTGAACCCTGAACCCTCAAACGCCTGAATGCTCTACCTGGATGCTGAGGCCACCAGGGCGGCCCTGCCCATGGCCGCCGCCATCGAGGCCATGGAGGTCGCTTTCGGCGACGACCATGAGGTCCCGCTCCGGACCCTTCTCGGTGGATCACTCTTTATGCCGGGCCGGGCAGGTGGTGACTCGGGGGTGAAGGTGGTGTCGGTGGTACCGGGGAACCCGGTCGGCATCGTCGCAGTGTTCGGGGCAGACGGTTTCCCGATCGGGTTTGTCGATGGGCCGGCTCTCACCGCGATTCGCACCGGCGCTGGTTCCGGGCTTGCTACTCGTCTCCTCGCCAGAACGGACGCCAGGGTCCTGACGATGCTTGGCGCCGGGGCGATGGCCTTTGATCAGGTTGAGGCTGTCAGAGCCGTCAGACCCATCGAGCGGGTCCTGGTGTGGAGCCGAGATCCCGCCCGGGCCGCCCGCCTGGCAGCCCGAATCGGTGGAGAGGCGGTCGAGGACCCAAACCAGGCCGTGGCCGCCGCCGACATCATCTCGACCGCGACTCCGTCCCGACAACCATTGTTCGGCGACGAGGCGGTGAGATCCGACACCCACATCAACGCCGTAGGTGCGTTCACACCGCAAATGTGCGAAATCCCTCCCGAGACGGTCCGCCGGGCCTACGTAGTCGTTGATGATCTCGATGCAGCCGAAGCGGAGGCAGGCGATCTCATCCAGGCCGACCGGCCCCCGGTTTGCACGATTGGCGACGTGCTGGCGGGTCGACATCCCCAGATCGGTGAAGACGTGACCTTCTTCAAGTCGGTGGGGATCGCGTCACAGGACGTAGCGGCGGCGGTCGTCGCCCTACGGCGGGCCGCCACCCTCGGCCTCGGTCAGCGGCTCGCCTGACCCCCCCGTTTCGGCCCCATTTCATCGGGTGTTGGCAATCGACACCAGAGAAGCAGGACTCCGCGCCAAAAAAACCCTTGGGGGTCAGGCGACCGCGGTTGTAATCGAGTCGAGCAAGCGGGTGGCCGAGTCCGAGACCTCACGCACGGCTTTTTCGAAAGCGTCAGAGTTCTTCCGGGAGGGCTGGCGGTACCCGGAGATCTTCCGTATGAATTGGAGGGCGGCTGCTTCGACCTCTTCACGAGTGGCTGGCTCGCTGCCTTCCCGTAGTTGCTTGATAGAACGGCACATCGGTTCAGGTTATGCCAGTCAGAGGTTGACCGCTCAAGGTTGGGCGACCTCGACGAACCGGCGGGACCAGGGGATCAGGGCAAGCCCCAGCAAGCCCAGCGTCGCTACGTTTCCGATCAACACCCCCTGGATCCCAAATTCGACCGCCAGGGCGGGAACAAACAGAAGAGGCACCAATCGCAGGGTGTCGGACAACATCTGACTTGCTCCCTGCACTCGGCCCATCAGGTGGTCCGGCGTCACCGACTGGACCAGGGTTCGGTAGACGGGAGAGAGGATGCCGATCACGGTTCCCCAGCAGAATGCACCGATCGCCACGACCCTGAGACGGTCGGTGGCCACGTAGATGAGGCCGGCGGCACCGTTGAGGGCAACCAGAACGGGAAGGGCGGTTGCCCGCCACCAGAACGGCGGGAGCCGAGGTACCAGCACGGTCCCTGCGACCATCCCAACCCCGAACAATGAGTTCATCCAACCCAGGGTGGCCGGGCCGGTTTTGAGCACCTCCCGATAGAAGAGGGGCTCGAGGCTGTTGAAGGCGCCGTATGCGAGCCACACACTGGTTCCGGCCACGAGGAAGAATCTGAGGGACGGCCGTGATGCGGAATAGCGGACCCCGGCAACCAGCTCGGCGACAAGGCCGAGTCGCTCCGGTTGGGCCACCGGCGGCCGCAACCTGATAGGGACTACCAGGAGGACCCCGATGAGAGAGGTGGCGGCGTCGAGCACGAAGATCGAATCAAGCGAAACCGAGTCGGCCAACAACGCCCCTGCGGCGGGTCCGGCGATGAATGCTGCCCAGGTGCCGGTATCGATGCGACTGTTGATACGTGAGAGCTCGGCCGGCTTGGAAGTCAGAAACGGCCCCATCGAAGCCACGGCCGTGTAGACCGGGGCGCTGAGAAGGCCGGTGAAGAAGACCAGGATTGCAAAACCGGCGATCGAGGTTGCAAGCGTCACCGCCAGCACTGCCGGGATGAACACCAGCTCACCGAGGATCAGGACCCGTTTCGGTCCCAGTCGGTCGACTGCCAGTCCCGCCCCCGCCGATCCGATCAACGAGGCCACCCCCAGCGCCGCCATCACCCAGGCCAGCTCGGTTGGCGTTGCATTGAACTCGAAAGTGGCCTTCCCCCAGATTCCGACAAAAAAAGCAGCCTCTCCGCCGCTGCGGGAGATGAAGCGGGCGAGTGCCACCTGGTTGACATCGGAGAGCTTGATGGTCATCAGATTCAAGGTTCAAGCCGTCGCTGGCAAGTCTTTAAGGTTGCCGTGTGAGGGCAATGACTCGTCGGTGGCGCCAGCTCCCTGGTGTCGAAGTCCTTACCGACCGGGATACCACGGGCTTTCTCGCCCTCTCGGCCCTGGTTGGCGTAGGTGTCGGGCTCGGGGCCGCAGCGTTGGTCTTGGTGATCGATGGCATAGCCGAAGGCTTTGAGTCGCTGGAGGAACTCGCTGGTGGCCACAGGTGGTGGGTCCTGATTGCCGTTCCTCTCGGGTTTCTGGGTTCGTGGTGGATTGCCCGGCGCATCGCTCCCGAGGTGGAGGGCGATGGAGTACCGGACGTGATTGCCGCCCTGGGGGTCCGGGATGGTCGCATCCGGGGGCGGGTGATTCCGGCCAAGATCGTGGCTACCGCCCTCACCCTTGGCGGTGGTGGCTCCGGAGGCCGAGAGGGCCCGATTGTGCAGATTGGAGCGGCGGTCGGATCGGTGATCTCCCGCTTCTTTCATCTTGGACCGGATCAGATCAGGAGCCTGGTGGCCGCCGGCGCCGGAGCCGGGATCGGCGCCAGTTTCAACGCCCCGATCGCAGGAATGCTGTTTGCAATGGAAGTGATCTTGGGCAGCTTCGCAGTTCGCCACCTTTCGGCGATCGTGATCGCATCTGTGGTTGCCGCCATCACCAGCCGCAGCATCGTTGGCGAGGAACTAACCATCAGGGCGGCCTCTTATACCCTTGAGGACCCTCGACAGCTTCTGGTCTTCGTGTTGCTTTCGGCGGTGGCCGCCTTCGCTGGACTCGGCTTGCTCCGGGGCGTAGACCTGCTGGATCGGTGGGGTCGAGGGCGGCCCAGTTTGAAGGCGTGGCGGCCTCTTTCCTTCGGCCTCGTTGTGGGAGCTATCGGTCTGGTCGAGCCCGATGTGCTCGGAACCGGACAGGGGTTCTTGAGCCGGATCCTGGTGGAATCGGACCTGGTCGAGCGGGCAGGAATAGGAGGCACGGTTTGGTGGGCGCTGATCCTCCTCGCTTTCGCCAAGCTGGTGGCGACAGCCTTCACCACCACTTCAGGTGCTTCCGGAGGGGCCTTCCTGCCGAGTCTCTTCATCGGGGCAAGCCTCGGTGCCGGGCTCGGCCGCTTGGTGGAACCGTTCTGGGGTTTCGGATCACTGAAACCGGGTTCTTTGGCTCTAGTGGGGATGGCGACGGTGATTGCTGCGGTCGCCCGCGCCCCGTTGACGGCGATGATGATCGCCTTCGAAATCACCGGGGCGCGGGACTATGGCCTGGTGCTCCCTTTGATGCTTGGCACCGTCATGGCCACTTTCATCGCAGATCGATTCCACAATGACAGCCTTTACAGCGCGACTCTGCGCAGGAGGGGAATCACGATCGCGCCCCATGGCGAAGGGGACCTTCTCGACACGGTCTCGGTCGTCGACGTCATGCATCAGCCACACGCGACCGCGTCTCCTGGTCAACCTCTCTCCGAAGCCCAACACCAGATGTCGCGCTATCGGTACAACGGGTTAGTCGTCTTGGAGGACGGGAAGGTCGTAGGTGTCCTGACGGTGGCAGACGTGATCAGGGCGGGAGGGCCCTCGGAGGGGGTCCTCGTGTCACAGGCGATGACCGCAAGACCTGTCACGGTCACCCCCAACACGCCGGTATCCCGAGCCCTTGAACGGCTGGCATCGCTAGGAATCGGTCGCCTGCCGGTCGTGGCCGAAGATGGATCCGGGCGGTTCGTGGGGTTGTTCAGGAGAGAGGAGGCGGTGCGGGCCTATCACCGGGCTCTCGGCAATCGCACCGACCGGGAACTGGTGCGTCGGCGTCTCGATCAACGCACCGATCCTGGCGCCGGTTATTACGACTTCAGGGTGCCGCCGGGGTCAATCGCAGACGGCAAATCTGTGCGCGAGGTTGCCTGGCCCGAAGGATCGACGCTGGTCTCGGTGCGCAGGGACCGGGAAGTCATCGTCCCCACCGGCGCCACCCACCTAGTGGCCGGCGATGTCATCACTGCGTTTGGGACAACCAGCTCTCGAAGCGAGATGATCGAAAGGCTCAACGCCGGAGCCGACGAGCCGACAGCAGAAGTAAGCCTTGAGGAAATCCAAA
>CAZPIZ010000057.1:0-9717 GCA_964586615.1 uncultured Acidimicrobiaceae bacterium
AAGGCCACTGTGAGGCGCTCAAGGGTCACCCGGTGGACTTCTTCGGGTTGGGTCTTCATGACCCGATCGGCTCGCACCAAGGCCGCCAATGCTCTGCTCAGCGACGAATCACTGACCCGCCCGCGATCGCGCCAGATTCGGGCCGCCCGTCTGTCGTCTGACCTCGCGCCGATCGCCGAGCGGAAAGATTCTTCGTCCTCGGAAGCAGATGCGACTGCTCTCCTGCGAAGGTCGCCCTCGAGTGCGGCAAGCAGAACCAGAGGGTGACCGTGGGTCAGGAAGTCCGATAGCCGCCGGAGCGCTTCACCGACGTTTCCGGCGGAGATGGCGTCGGTGTAGTGCACCAGCGGCTCGTCAGGACGGCTGCGGAATCGATCGAGGACCAGTGCCTTCGTTATCTTGCCCCGGTGCTCGTGGAGTTGGTCCAGGGCCTGTCCGAGTGCGGCGGTGTCGGTGCCGAAACGTTGCAGCAGGGCTTCGCTGGCATCTCCCTCCAGCACCAGGTTCCGATGGCGCACCTCGTCGCCCAGCCACTCCCCCGCCTGACGCTCCCACATCTTCCGAACGGTGACGACCTCCCCGGTGGCCTTGATCAACTTGGCCAGGGAGGCGGGTAACGATCCAAAAGCCACCAGGCTCACGGCCACCAAATCCTCATCCGCCTGTGCCAGGAGCTCACCCAGGAGCACGCTCTCGGCGGCATTGAGATTCTGAGCCTCCACCACCATCACCCCCTGCTTGTCGCCGAAGAGCGACCCCGATTGGAGCATAGGGATCAGGGGCTCCAGGTCCGTCCGGAGTGGACCATCCCCGTCCTCTCCCCCACCCCGAACGGGAACGTCGAGACGCACCACCTGGTCGGCGGGCACGCCGGCCGCCATCAGGAAGGAGCGGCCGCGCTCAAGCATCTCCTGACGTTCACCGGGACCTGCGTTGTTGGGTCCTGACACATGGAGGATGCCTTTCATGCGGAAACCGGGGGAGCGGTCCGACCGAACAAGGACACGAGATCGGTGGCTTCCTCCACGTCGTGAACCCGGATGAAATCGGCGCCGTACTCCAGTGCCAGGGTGATGTAGGCCATTACCCGATGGTCTTCGCTCTTTCTGGGTATCGGGATCAGAACCGGTTTCCCCAACTCGTGCAGCGAGGCGCTCTCACGAATGACTTCCATCTGCAACCTCGTATACGCCTGATAGTCCCCCCGATAATTGAGGGCGATTCCGGGATCGAGCACCACGTTCTCGATTCCATCAGCGGCGAGTTCCTTCAGCCGCCGGCGGAAGATATCGGCGGTGCGAGCCGCCTTCTGCGGACCGGTATCGATGGTTCCGACGTCGTGAGGGTGGGCCCCTTCCACGTACACGGCCACCGCTGCAGCCGGCGAAAAGGCGATCACCTTGCGCATCTCCGGGTCGGTGAGACCACCGGTGTCGTTGATCAAATGCACCCCTCTCTGGCTCGCCCCCCTGGCGACCTCGGGCTTCCAGGTGTCGACAGAGACCAAAAAACCGTCGGCCAGCAGAGCATCGACCACAGGGAGCAATCGAGCAAGTTCGAGCGAGGCATCGATGGTGGGGTTGTCATAGTGAGAGGACTGGCCGCCCAGGTCGATGATCGTCGCTCCCCATTGGCGATACCGGCGAGCGAGTGCCACCGCCTCGTCGAGACTGGTGGCGACGGTGTGGGCGTTCTTCGACTCCGGAGACAGGTTTATGACCCCCATCACATAGGTCACCCCCCCAAACTCCAGGCGATGATCACCGAGTTGCAACGGGGGCTTGGCGTCCTGGCTCCCGTTCATCGCTGGCCACCCCGGGTCATGGCCCTAACAAAAGCGACCCGGTAAAGCCGGTGGTGCCATCCGGCAAACGCAGCACGATGGTCTCGGATCGAGTCTCTCCGGCTGGCACGAGGCCGACGTGAAACGGAATCACGGTGTTGCCCACTCTCAGACTCACGGTTCCCCTCCACGCGGCCTCACCCGCGTTGGTGATCGGAACGGTCACGGCGATTTCATTGGGTCCCTTGGCCGACACCTCGACATTGGCCTTCAGGGCACCTCCGCACTGTGGGACCTCGCCGGCTTCAACTACGGCGGACCCTGCTAACACCGGGCGATCGTCGTCTCCAACCGCCACTTCAAACGGACGGGCGATCTCTCTGGTGCAGCTGACGACATGGGTCAACCCCCGCACAGTCGAAAGCACAACAGGAATCAGAAACACGCCGAAGAGGACAAGCAATACAACGCGAGTTCTGAGCAGAGCGGGCACAGGAACATGGCGATGTTACTCGGGTGCCAGCGCATGGCCCCATACACTGGGGCCATGCGCTCCCGCATCGCGCTCACCTACGACCGCGCCAAGACTCTCCTCTTGCTGTCGGGGCTGATCCTCATCGGGGTCGTTGGCCTGGTGGCCCTGTCCCGAGGGGTCGATCCGATCGAGGTGGCTGGCACCCTGCTGTTCGTACCCGTGTTCACGGGCTTCCTTTTTTTTGGGATGCCAGGTGGCCTCACCCTCGGTATTGCGGCCGGGGTGGCCTACCTCCTGCTGCGGTGGCCGGCCATCCAGTTGGTCGGTTTGGGACCGCTCGCCGGTCAGATCATCGCTCGGGTCGCCGGGTATCTCGTCTTCGGACTGGGCGGTGGTTGGGCCATGGACCAGATTCGGGCGAGGCTGGAGAAACTGGAACTCCACGACGAAATCGACGACGAGACCGGGCTCGGAAACGCCCGATCCATGCTCGAAACAGTGGACCTCGAACGGGCCCGGGCCGACCGTTACCAGACGATCTTCTCCGTTGTCGCGGCCGACTTCACGGCTCCTGGGTGGCGGGATCTTTCGACCCGCAAGCAGCGCACGGTGCTTCGTGACCTCGGCATGAGACTGGCGGCCGGAGTGAGAGCTTCGGATCACCTGGCGCACGCTCGACGAGGCGACCACCGCATCATCGGTGTGGTGCTGCCGGAGACGGCGGCAGCCGGGGCTCGCAAGGTCGCCGACAATCTCCGACGCCAGCTCGCCGGTTTCATTTCGTCGGCCGAAGTCCGGGTGGCGACAGCCACCCACCCGGCCGACGCTGAACCAATGGTGCTGATCCTCGATCTCTTCAAGGAGATCGACCGCTCACATCGACCGGCAGGCGACTGAGCGGATCGCCGGTCAGGGGAATCACCACGTCTCCGGCCTGGTCGGTTCTGACCACCACCGCCCCGAGCGAGGTCAGAACCTCCAGCACCTCCGGCGCCGGATGTCCATAATCGTTCTCTCCGACGCTTACGACTGCAACTCGCGGCTCGACAGCTCCAAGCCAACTCAGGCCTGAGGTGGCGCCACCATGATGGGGAACCTTGAGGACATCGGCCCGGATCGGACCAAGATCGGCCTGCGCCGCCATTTCGATATCGCCGGTCATCAGGACGGTGGTCGACCCCGCGCTAATCCTGAGGACTACTGATTGGTCGTTGACGCCTGCGTAGCGCCGCAGCGGACCAAGCACCTCGATGGCGATGTCGCCGTAGGTTTCTGCGGTACCGACTACTGGCGCCTCGATCGGCACTCCACCCAGGACAAGCTGTTCGGAAACAAGCTTCCAGGACTCGCCGGTGTGGGCCTGACCCCATGTCCAGACCTTGTTGATGGAGATTCGTCCAACCAAGCCGACCAGCCCGGCGACGTGATCCTCGTGGGGATGGGTGATCACCAGTAGGTCGACACGGTTGACCCCGTACCGGCGGAGGGCGGCGGCGAGAACTGGCGGTTCGGGTCCAGCGTCTATCAGCACGGTGGTGCCGTCGCTGCCAAGTATCAGGCTGGCGTCTCCCTGGCCGACATCGAGGAACACCACCGCCGGTGGAGTCACGACCTCCCGCCCCAACCCTCCCCAAACCAGCGTGACGGCAGCTGCCACCGCCAACACCGGCCGCAGCCGGCTGGAACGGGCCACCATCACGAAGGCGACGACCAAGGCCACACCAAGAAGACCCACCTGGGGAAAGCCGGCGGCCAGGTGAGCCAGGTCGAGAATCAACCGGGCCAGACCGATGGCCGCCACGATCAGAGGCTCGAGGCTGGTCAGGGTTCCGAGCCCCCCAAGCAAGGTCACCAGCGAGACCAGCGGAGCGGCAACCAGGTTGGATAACGGTGATATGAGAGGTACCGACCCGAACACGCCGAGAAGCAGCGGAGTAACTGCTCCTTGAGCAGCAAGGGTCGCGCCCAACGAACCACGCAGCCAGCCGGGAAGGGAACCCGGAAGCAGATCACCTCCACTCATGATTCCGGCGGTCGCCAGCACCGACAACTGAAAGCCGAGGCTTTCGGTCAGGTCCGGCGCCACCAAGAGGGCGAGTGCCCCGGACCAGCCAAGGGCCATCCACGAATCGACCGGGACTCCCATCGCCCGCCCGGCCAGAACCAGGCCCGCCATCAGCGAAGCGCGAACGACCGATGGCTCCCATCTCGTTGCGACCGCAAACACGGCTACCGCCAACAGCCCCAGGATCCCCCGCCTCCGACCGCCCACCCCAAGAGGGCCGAGAACGATGAACCAGAGCAAGAGGAACCCGGCGACGTTGGCGCCGGACACCGCCACGTAGTGGGAGACTCCGGCCAGCCTCAAGGCATCGATGTCCGCTCCGGGTAGCTCGTCGACAGCTCCAACAAGAAAGCCCGACACCAGGGCCGCACCCGGACCGCGCCCCCGGAGCTGTCCGAGGACCCGGTTCCGCAGACTGTTCCCTGCCCACAGGAGAGGGTTGAAGTTGCCAGATGCCGCTTCAACTCTGCTGGCGGCTATGCGGCCGGCGAAGGCTGATGCACCAACATGTCCCGGAGACGATCCGAAGGTGCCGGTCACTTCCAGATATCGACCGACCTGGACCTCGATCCCAGAGCTGGTCTGGCCTGGCTTCGAGAAGTTGACGATCATCGGTGGGCCCCGCCAATCCATCCATTGACGGCCCCCGTCGGGTGCCGAGGCTTGTATGGCGACCGGACGCGCCAGAAACCAGATACCCCCGAAACGGGAAGGCCGGGCATCGGTCGACGCGACCACCAACGCCGTGTTTGGCCCTTCGATCACCACCGCTTCCAGGAGGGCTCGGTCTCGCTGCACGGAAAGAACGCCCGCAAGGGTCCCCGCCACGAGTGCCGCCACGCCCAGGACCAACCACTTACGCCACTGACGGGGCACGGCCAAGACGGCAGAAACCGCCAGCAGGCCCGCCCACCATCCGGATCGTCCACACACCACCCCGACCCAGACCAGAGCAAATGTCCCCATTGCGGGCCGGGCGGCTGGACCCGGCAGCCTCACACTCATGGGACCTGAACCCGGTCCCGAAGATCGGCCAACTTGGCTTCTCCAATGCCGGGAACATCGAGGAGGTCCTCTACCGACTGGAACGGACCGTTCTCATTCCGGAATGAAACGATGCGCTCGGCGATGACCGGTCCGATACCCGGGAGCGCATCCAGATCGGCCGCGGTCGCCAGGTTGAGATGAATCTTCCCGTCCGGACCCCCTGAACTGGCAGACGGCGACGCCTCACCCGGACCCGGGACCACGATCTGCTGGCCGTCGGCGACAAGAGCCGCCAGGTTGATGGAATCGACGCGGGCGCCGGGCAACAGGCCTCCTGCGGCTGCAACCGCATCGGCCACTCGGGAGCCATCGGGCAGCTCCACCAGACCCGGCCTGCTCACGAACCCGGCAACGTGGACGGTGATCGCCGCTGCGCTGGCGGAGGTTTCATCTGTCGTGGATGGCGGCGCCACCACTCGGGGAGGAACTTGGGCCTCACGAGAACCCCACCACATGCCGGCGACGACAGCCACCAGTACTAGAGCCAAGCCAGCAGCACCCTGGGCGCGGTTCATGAGCCTCTGCCTCCCACGACCGCAACCACCGGGCGTCCACCCGCAACATTGTTTGTAGCGGTCGGGCGACGATCCCGGAAGGGGGGTGAAGGCGGTAGCGTGCCGACACAAGGAGGCCGCAGCGTTGGACAGGTACAGGGTGGCGGAAGGGACCCGGGTCAACCTCGCCGAATGGGACCCGGCCGATCGCTCAGAGTTCGCAGGCGACAAGCCAGAAGGCGAGAAAGCGGCGAAGCAGCTCAACAAGCGGCTTGAGGAGCTTCAAGAACTGCTCTGGGCCGACCGCCGCCACCGACTATTGGTGGTACTCCAGGCGATGGACACGGGCGGCAAGGATGGCACGATCCGGAAGGTGTTCGAAGGAGTCAACCCGGTGGGCGTGAGGGTGGCCTCGTTCAAGCAACCCACTCCTCCCGAACTCGCCCATGACTATCTCTGGAGGGTCCACCCACACGTCCCCGGCGACGGTGAGATCGTCATCTTCAACCGCAGCCACTACGAAGACGTCCTGGTAGTGCGGGTCCACCAGCTGATCCCACAGTCACGGTGGGAGAAGCGGTTTCAGCACATTGTCGAGTTTGAGAAGCTCCTCGCCGAGGAGGGCACCACGATCGTCAAGTTATTCCTCCACATCTCAAAGGACGAGCAGCGGCAGCGGCTCCAGGCTCGAATCGACGACCCGACCAAACATTGGAAGTTCTCGCTGGGAGATCTCGATGAGCGCAAGCTATGGGACGACTATCAGCGCGCCTACGAAGACACCCTTTCCTACACCTCAACCACTTTCGCTCCGTGGTACATCGTGCCCGCCAACCGCAAGTGGTATCGCGATCTGGTGATCGCCAGTGTCCTGGTACAGACCCTTGAGGGCATGGACCTGCGATATCCGAATCCGGATCAGGACGTCAGCGGGATGGTGGTGGAGTAGGGACGTTGGTACGTGGTGAGTGGTGGGTTTCGAACCAGATCAGTGGCCGCTGATTTCCCGAGCTTCCTGCTCCAGAGAGATCGCCATGTACGCCTGAGTGTGATCCAACCCCCGTCTTCGACCTCTCCAATAGTCGCCGAGGTAGCACCGCAGAAATGTGAGTGTTCCTAGTTGATGCCATTGGCGAACATGGACCAGCTCATGACTCACAAGGCGAGCGAGTACCGGTGCGTCCCCGCCGAGCATGTCGCGGCGGATGTAAATAGCCCAGGGCAGGGTCATGGCGGCGACGTCCCCTCGCCAGGTTCGAACCATCCATTTAGGCGCCCGTCGGATTGCGATCCTATCGATATCACTGAGCCCCAAACGGCTCGCAACTTCAGCAGGATCGGCGCCGCCCAGCCGAGCGACTACCGAGGGCGGGTACCCGCGGGTTCGACTCACCACTCACCACCCACCACTCACCACCGTCTGGTCACCCACCATGCGCCACGCACCACACTCTTAGCCCACCACCACATTCACCAAATTCGGAGGACGAACCACGACCTTTTCGATCTTCTTGCCGTCCAGGTGGGGTGCAATCTTGGGCGACTCGAGCGCAAGCTTCTCTGCCAGGATCGCGTCTATCTCGGCCGGCACTTCTACCCGGTCTCGAACCTTGCCGTTGATCTGGATGACCATGGTCACAGTCTCTTGTCGAACCAGGTCGGGGTCCCACTCGGGCCATGACTCGACGGCGAGCATGCCCACTCTGCCCGACCGTTCCCACAGCTCATGCGTCATATGCGGCGACATCGGGGCAAGCATCAGGATCATGAGACGGAATGCTTCGTCAAAGGTCGCTCGTCGACCTCCCCCATCGCTCTTCAGATAGTCGGTGAGGCTGTTGGCCAGCGTCATCAACGCCGCCACCGCCGTGTTGAAGCGGAAACGATCAATGTCCTCGGTGACCTTCTTCACAGTGCGGTGAGTAATCGCCAGCACCTCGCGATCCCCCGGGTTCTCGTCGCGGTCAACCAGACGCCCCACCTCCCCGGTCCCCATCCGCCAGACCCGGTCGAGGAAACGAAAAGTCCCCTCGACCCCGTTGTCGTTCCATATCGCGTCATCTGTGGGTGGCCCCATGAACAACTCGAAAAGACGGATGGCGTCGGCCCCGTACCGCTCGTAATAAGGATCGGGCGAGACCACGTTGCCCTTCGATTTCGACATCTTCGCCCCGTCTTTGACGAGCATGCCCTGCGTGAAGAGTCGGGCGAAAGGCTCCTCGACGTCCACCAGACCCATGTCGTGCAGGACCTTGGTGATGAAGCGGGCGTAGAGCAGGTGGAGCACAGCGTGCTCGACCCCGCCCACGTACTGGTCAACAGGCATCCAGTACCGCACCGCCTCAGGATCGAAGATGCGGTCCGCGTCATGCGGATCGCAATACCGGAGGTAGTACCACGACGAGTCGACAAAGGTGTCCATGGTGTCGGTCTCCCTCTCGGCCGGACCTCCGCAAATCGGACACTCGACGTTCACAAAATCGGGGACCGACGCCAACGGTGACCTGCCCTGAGGGGCGTAGTCCTTCACGTCGGGATGAACAACCGGAAGCTGATCTTCCGGAACCGGCACCAACCCGTCCCGGGGGCAGATGATCATCGGAATCGGGCATCCCCAATATCGCTGACGCGAGATCAACCAGTCGCGCAACCGGTACTGGACAGTTCCGCGTCCAATCCCTTGCTCTTCGAACCAGGCAATGATTCGCTTCTTTGCCGAAGCCATGTCCAGGCCGTCGAGAAAATCCGAGTTGATGGCGGGGCCATCCCCGATGTAGGCCTTGCCCTCCCACTCCGCTGGGGTCTGCACGGTCCGGATGATCTCGAGTCCGTACCTCTCGGCGAAGTCCCAGTCCCGATCATCCTGGCCAGGCACCGCCATGATCGCCCCGGTCCCATAGCCCATCAACACGTAGTCGGCGATGTAGATGGGAACCGGACGGCCGTTGACCGGGTTGATGGCAGACCGACCCGTGAAAACACCTGTCTTGTCGCCTTCAGCCAGACGCTCGATCTCGCTTTGCCTCGTGGCGCGTTCGATGTAATCGCGGGCCTCCTGCTCGTTTGCAGAGCCTGCGATCAGCTGATCAACCAATGGATGCTCAGGGGCCAGAACGGCGAATGTCATTCCAAACACGGTGTCGGGCCGGGTGGTGAACACCTCGAAGCTCAGGTCGGTGTCGGCGACCTGGATCCGGAACCGGCAACCTTCCGATCTGCCGATCCAATTCTCTTGCATGACGCGAACCCGCTCCGGCCATTCCGTCAGCGTGGCGAGATCGTCCAGCAGACGCTGGGCGTAGTCGGTGATCTTGAAGAACCACTGCTCCAGGTCGCGCTTGATAACAACGGTGCCGCATCGTTCACAGGCCCCGTCGACGACTTGCTCATTGGCCAGGACGGTTTGGTCTTTGGGGCACCAGTTGACCGGTGCCAGCTTCTTATACGCGAGTCCACGACCGAGCAACTGGAGGAACAGCCACTGGTCCCATTTGTAGTACTCCGGGGTATGTGAGGCGATCTCCCTGGTCCAGTCGTAGACGGCTCCAAGTCGGCGAAGCTGGATCTTCATGGTTGCGATCTGTCGTTCCGTGAACTCGCGGGGGTGGACCCCGGTCTGGATGGCGGCATTCTCGGCGGGCAGCCCGAATGAATCCCACCCCATCGGTGACAGCACGTTCTTCCCCCTCATGCGGTGGTAGCGAGTGAGGAGGTCGACATAGGTGTAGTTCCGGAGGTGACCCATGTGAAGGTCGCCCGACGGGTACGGATACATCTGGACGTTGTAGAACTTGGACCGGGTCGGGTCCTCGGTGACGTGGAAGACGCCTTCCTTTTCCCAGCGTTCCTGCCA
>CAZPIZ010000058.1:0-1403 GCA_964586615.1 uncultured Acidimicrobiaceae bacterium
GGTGACTCCGGCGGGGCGTCGAAGAACACCCTCACCTTGCCGTCTTCGAGTCGGGTGGCGAGGAAGAAGGGTGTCTGGCACTCGTGCACCTGCTCGAGGTTGTCGCGGTTGGCGGCTAGGTCATCGGGGAGGGGTGGGAGTCGTTTCGAGAAGTCCAGCAGCACCTCCACCCGGAAGTCCTTGGGCGATGTCTTGAAGACTTCGACGATCTGCGCCAAGCGCTCAGGAAGGGCCACAAAGTGAGTGTAGGACGGGGATCGGGTTAGCACTACCGTGATAGTGTTAAGAGATCGAGAACAAGGAGCAACGTTGCCCGTCGCCGCCGACCCTGCCGACAAGTTTCAGTCCTATGCCCATCCCGACCGCTTGGTCTCCACCGATTGGTTGGCCCAGCATCTCGACGACCCCGGTGTGTTGGTCGTCGAGTCCGATGAAGACGTTCTGCTCTATCACACTGGTCACATCCCGGGTGCCGTCAAGATCGACTGGGTTGCGGATCTCAACGATCCGGTGATGCGCGATTACCTGGGGGCGGAGGAGTTCGCCCGTTTGATGTCGAAGCATGGGATCGGGCCCGACACCACGGTCGTCTTTTACGGCGACAACTTCAACTGGTGGGCCGCTTACGCCCTTTGGGTGTTCGAGCTCTTCGGCCACGCCGACACACGACTTCTCGACGGCGGTCGAGCCAAGTGGGTTGCCGAGGGTCGTGAGCTAACGACCGACGCTCCCGAGCGAGCCCCCGCCGACTATCCGACCCCGACCCGTGACGATCGCCGGGTCCGCGCCTTCCTGGGCGACGTCCTGCCTCACAGCAAGGACGGCAAACCATTGATCGATGTTCGTTCACCCGAGGAGTACCGGGGCGAGCGGCTGCACATGCCCGACTATCCGAACGAAGGGGCCCTCCGGGGCGGCCACATCCCGGGTGCCAGCAGCGTTCCGTGGAAGAAGGCGGCTAACGAGGACAACACCTTCAAGTCGGTAGATGAGCTGAAGGCCCTTTATCTCGACCAAGCGGGTCTTGCCCCCGATGATGACGTCATCGCCTACTGCCGGATCGGCGAGCGCTCCTCTCACACCTGGTTCGTGCTCACCTATCTCCTCGGGTTCGAGCGGGTGCGCAACTACGACGGGTCGTGGACCGAATATGGCAATGCAGTGCGGGTGCCGATCGCAAGGCCCTAGTCAGCGCCTCTTGGCCACCACGAAGAGCCGGCTGAAGGCAAAGATGGTGGTGCCATCCGCCCCCGGCGGGTATCGGGCCCGGTAGCGGTCGGCAAGTTGGGACTGGAATGCCTCCGACTCGTGCGGCTCGAGGACGGCGAGGATCGGTCAACCCCGTGCTCGGATGACCTAGATAGACCGGGGCGGTTCGCGGTTTCCATCGTGGATCGTCGACC
>CAZPIZ010000058.1:1503-9597 GCA_964586615.1 uncultured Acidimicrobiaceae bacterium
GGCCCGCAACCGAGGTCGACGATGATCTCAGGTTTGGGATGATTGATCCGAGCGATCAACTCGAGCCCGGGGCGGCTGCGCTGGTCGGCGAATGCCATGTAGCTGTCGGGGTCCCATGTCATCGGTTCAGCAGTCATCGCTTCACCGATCGCTGGCCCGGGTCGCTTGTCGCAACCGCTCGGTCAGTTCTGGTGACAGTCGATCCGTCATCCGCCATATCCAGTTTCCCTCCTCCTTCCCGGGGGTGTTCATCCTTCCCTCGCTTCCGACGCCGAGAATGTCATGGATCGGCACCATCGCGGTCTCGGCGGCGGAGTCGAACACCGCTTTGATCAGGTCCCAGTTGATCTCGTCCCCACGTGATCCGGTCAAGGCCAGAAGGCGGCGCTTGTTGCGATCGATGCGGCGCCGGTCGTGACGTTGGTTGTTCCCCCAGAACCATCCGATCGTGGTGTCGTTGTCATGGGTGCCGGTGTAGGCAACGACGTCGGGTGGGTAGTTGGCGGGATGATGAATGGCGGTGTCCACCTCCTCGTCAAACCCGAACTGCGCGACCCGCATCCCCGGGAAGCCGAAAGCGCGTCGCAGGTTTGTCACCTCCTCGGTGATGATGCCGAGATCTTCGGCGATGATCGACATCGGGCCGATCCTCGACTGAAGGGCAGTAAAGAGCTCGAGGGCGGGACCGTCCACCCAATGGCCGTTGACTGCAGTCGGCTCGAACGCGGGGATCTCCCAGAACGCGACGAAGCCGCGGAAATGGTCGATCCTTACCATGTCGAACCTGGAAAAGGTTGCTCTGAGCCGGTCCCCCCACCATTGATAACGCTCCGACCGGTGGACGTCCCAGTTGTACAACGGATTGCCCCATCGCTGCCCGGTAGCCGAGAAGTAGTCCGGTGGGACTCCGGCGACCACGGTGGGGCGGCCACCCGATCCCAGATGGAAGAGGTCGGGTCGCGCCCACACATCGGCCGAATCATGGGCCACAAAGATGGGCAGATCCCCGATCAGGGCCACCCCCAGAGACTTGGCGTGCTCGATTAGTAGCTCCCATTGGCGATGAAAGAAGTATTGGATTGTCCGCTCGACCTCGATGCGCCCGGCCAATCGGGCCGAAGCGCGGGCGAGGGCGGCCGGAACTCTCATTGCCAGACCCCGCTCCCATTCCACCCAGGAGCGGCCCCCGTAGGACTGCTTGATGGCGGCGTAGGTGGCATAGGCGTCGAGCCAGGCCGTCTGGCGGAATTCGTCGTACCCGTCGTCTCCACCCCGCCGAAGGAACCGTCGGGCTGCGAGGATGAGCAACCTGCCCTTGTCCGGGATCAGCTCTCCGAAATTCACGCGATGACAGGGAAGGGCGGTGAGTTGTTCGATCTCGGGACGCTGCAAGAGCCCATCTGCCACCAGGTCGTTCAAATCGATCAACAGCGGATTGCCTGCGAAAGTCGAGGGTGACTGATAGGGCGAATCTCGATAACCGGTTGGCCCCACCGGAAGCATCTGCCAGTAGTGTTGACCGGCGTCGGCCAGTGTTTGCACAAACTGTCGGGCGTCCTCACCCAGCGTCCCTATTCCGTGCGGGCCGGGGAGCGATGTGATGTGGGCGAGCACGCCGCTCTGGCGTCTCATCCGGCTGCGTTGTCGTCTGGGAACTGTGAGAACCGCACCGTCAGGTGAACCTCAACCGACGCGCTTGGCGCTTCGATCGGAGCAGACTCGGCCATGGCCATTGTCTTGTCGGTTGCAAGCTCAGGAGGACCCGAGGCCGAACCGGTGGCGGTGACCGTTATTCCGTTGTTGCTCATCGCCCAGCTTCCTGTTGAAGCCCGGAGGCTAGATCAATCACGCGGCCGCCTTCCTGAACGAGGCGGCTGGCCGAGGTCGGTGCAAACGCAGCCGAGCCTCTACCGTCCCCCGGATGGGCGTTGGGAATGACGATGACCGATCGAGAGGGCCGCTGGCCGGTGTGAGGGTGGTCGAGCTCGCAGGGATCGGGCCGGTGCCATTTGCCGGCATGGTGCTTTCCGATCTTGGCGCCGAGGTTGTTCGAGTCGATCGCCTGGACCCCGGGCCACTGGCGGCCCTGTTCGGCCCCGACCCCACAGCCCGGGGACGTCGATCCATAGCTCTCGATCTCAAGCAGACGGCGGGGGTGGAAGTGGTTCTGCGTCTGAGCGGATCTGCTGAGGTTCTGATTGAGGGGTACCGGCCCGGCGTCGCCGAACGGCTGGGTCTGGGACCCGAGGAATGCTTCGCACGCAATCCGGCGCTGGTTTACGGCCGCATAACCGGCTGGGGACAGTCCGGCCCGCTCGCTGCGACCGCCGGGCACGACATCAACTATCTGGCGGTCTCGGGCAATCTCTCCGCCATCGGCCCTGCCAGCCGTCCTTATCCTCCATTGAACCTGGTCGCCGACTATGGCGGGGGCGCCATGCTCCTTTTGGTGGGGGTCCTGTCGGCGCTCACGCACGCTCGTTCCTCCGGGGAAGGCCAAGTGGTGGATGCGGCCATGGTCGACGGTTCCGCCCTTCTCGCTTCACTCGTCAGGGGGGCGCTGGCTTCCGGAGCCTGGGTGGAGGGGCGGGAGTCGAACCTGCTCGACGGGGGGGCTCCGTTTTATCGAACCTACCGCACCCGGGGCGGAGGCTTCGTAGCCGTCGGCGCCCTCGAACCCCAGTTTTTCGGCGCTCTCTTGACCGGTCTTGGCATCGATCTGGCCGAGATCACCGACCAGTACGACCGCAGCGGCTGGGGAAGCATGACCGCTCGATTCGAAGCCGAGTTCGCCTTACGCACCCGTGCCGAGTGGGTCGAGCGCTTCTCGGGAACGGATGCCTGCGTTTCGCCGGTGTTGTCATTCACCGAGGCATTGGCCGACAGCCATCTGCTTGCTCGCCAGACGTTTCTCGAAATCGATGGCATCGTCCATCCTGCTCCGGCACCTCGATTCTCCCGAACCCCGGCTGCGATCCCTTCGGGCCCGGTCCCGGCGGGCTCCGACACCGACCGTATTCTCGACGCACTCGGATACAGCGAGGCGGAGATCGGTATGCTCCGGCGGCAGACAGCCGTCCGCTAAAGCCCTGGAGGAGCAATGGCCCCGCATTCGTCAAGCTCGTCAAACGTACTGGCAGAGCGTGCGGCTATCGATGCAGCGGTCGAGGGCAAGACCCTTATCGACGTCTTCAATCGCAATGCGGGCGAACACGCCGACAAGGCTGCGATCCATTGGAAGGAAGGCGATATCTGGCGCCATCTCACCTGGTCGCAGTATCGCAAGCTGGTCCATGAGGCGGCGGCGGGCCTGATCTCGTTGGGAGTGTCGCCCGGCAACTTCGTTGCGATCATGGCAGGCAACCGACCCGAACATGTCATCGGCGACCTGGGAGCCGTTCATTCTGGCGCCACCGGCGTCACCATCTACTCGACCCTGGCCCAGAACCAGATCCAGTATGTGGCGTCCAACTGTGGGGCGAAAGTCGCCATTCTCGAGAATCTCTCTTTCATGAAGCGCTGGGAGGCGATCAAGTCCGAGCTGCCGGCGCTCACCCATGTGATTCTGATGGAAGGTGCCGACAACTACGACACGGTCGACTGGGTTCTGTCCTGGGACGACTTGTTGGAGCGAGGTCGAGCGGCTCTTGCTGCCGACCCGAGCCTGGTTGACCGAGCGGCGGCCTCGGCCAAGCCGGAGGGGCTGGCAACGCTGATCTACACCTCAGGAACCACCGGGGTCCCAAAGGGCGTGATGGTGACCAACCGCAACGTGATGTGGACCGCCGAATGTCTTCGACGTGGGGCCAACATCGCTGACAATCCCCGGATGGTGTCCTATTTGCCTCTGGCCCATATCGCCGAGCGGATGTCGACCCATTACCTCGGCGCCTATCTCGCCGGAGAGGTCTGGTACTGCCCCGACATCGCTTTGGTTCTCGAATATGTGACCAAGGCCCGGCCTACGTTGTTCGTGGCGGTACCAAGGGTATGGGAGAAGTTCCACAACCGTCTTCAGGCCCGGTTTGGCGAAGATCCCAAGCGTGAAAAGCTCATCCGTAGCGCGGTTGCTCATGGCGAATCCGTGATGCGAACCACTCAATCACAGAAGTCACCTGGGCTGGTCGCCAGGATCAAGCTGGCCCTCTTCGAGCGCCTCATCTTCTCCAAGGTCCGTCACGGCCTTGGTATGGATGCCCTTCACATCGCCATAACGGCAGCCGCCCCGATCAGCCCCGACCTGATCTTTTTCTTCCGGGGTATCGGGGTGCCGCTCTTCGAGTTGTACGGGATGAGCGAAACCACCGGGCCGGCCACGACCAACCTTCCCGGCGCCGAGAAGATCGGAAGCGTGGGACGTCCCCTCCCCGGAGTGGAGGTCGTCCTTAGAGACGACGGCGAGATCATGATGCGGGGGGGAGTCGTCACCGCCGGTTACTACAAGGGGGCGGAGGAGACGGCCGCGGCCTTCGACTCCGAGGGGTGGCTCCATTCCGGCGACCTGGGTCGCTTCGACGACGACGGATTCCTCACCATCGTCGGACGGAAGAAGGAAATCATCATCAACGCGGCCGGCAAGAACATCGCCCCGGCCAAGCTGGAGACGGCGCTCAAGAACCATGTTCTGGTGGCCCAGGCATGCATGATCGGCGACGGGCGACAGTACCTGTCGATGATCGTCGCCCTCGATGCGGATGAAGCGCCGATCTGGGCAGCCAAGCAGGGCCTCGGCTTCACCGACCTCGCAAGCTTTAGCAAACTTGCCGAGGTCAGAGCTGAGATCCAGTCGGCGCTTGATGCCGCCAATCAGGAAGTGGCGAGGGTGGAGCAGGTCAAGAAGTTCGTGATCGTGCCCGATGCATGGACTCCGGACAGCGGAGAGATAACGCCATCGCTCAAGTTGAAACGGCGGGTGGTTCTCGACAAGTACTCATCCGACATCGAGTCGATGTACAACTGATCAATGGGGGAGAACATGGAGACTCGACGGGGAACCGGGTGAGGCGGACAACGCTCGCCCTGACCGCGTTGGTGCTGGTGATGGCTTCGGTGCCGGCAAGCGCACAAACCGATCCGTACGGTTCCGATCCGCTTGGACTGATCTCATTCAAGGATCAGACCGACACGTATTCGGTCGGTACCGATTCCTGGGAGGTCTGGGTTTGCGACGTTCCCGATGGCAACGTGTCGATCACGCCTGTGCAGGCGGCCAATCTGCTCAACGCCTCCATTACCCCGTATTTCCAGTCACTGTCCGCCAACCGCTATAGCCCGGTCTTCTCGGCCGGTGGCAACGTGACCGCGACGGCTCCGTCGGAGTGGCCCGCCAATCCCTTCCGCCTCCAGGGGGAGTGCGAAGGGCTCGTGTCCGCACAAGGCGCGGGGGTCAGCGAGGGCGCTGTCGTTATTGTTGACGCCGCCTACGCCGGTGGTTATGCAACGGGTGGCTTCGTCTGTCAGGTGGTCCAGAGTTGCCCAAACACGTATCCGGTCAACTCGAGAGTCGTCGTGCTTGGGGGCGGGTCATTGATCGTCCTTGGAGGCTCGCCGGCGGCTCTTCGCACAGCCGCCCATGAGATCGGCCACGCCGTCTTCTGGCCACATTCGTATGCCGGTCTGGTCACTTTCGAGAACGGTGTCGTGTACGAATACGACAATCCGATGGACCTCATGAGCGGCGGCGATTCCAACGACCTTGACATTGGCACGATCGCCATCAACCGATACGCCGCCGGTTGGTTCGGGTCAGAAGGTGTCATGTTCCATCGTGGAGGAAACCTGGTCTACACCCTGGGGGCAGCCACCGGTGTCCAGATGCTGGTGCTACCGACCGATCAGCAGGGGTTGTTCGAGACACTCAGCGTCAGGGTGAGGAGCGGGTACGACTTCGGTATTCCGGCCGAGGGGGTCGAGGTCTATCTGATTGACCAGAACAGCTGCTCACCCTCGATAGTGGGAGGTTGCTTCGGTCTCGAGCGACGGACGTCACCGGTGCCCCCCGTGGCGTCGTTCAGCGCCAGCGAACACGTTTACGGGGTCGGCGAGGTGTTCATGGTCCGCGGGATGACGGTCACGGTTCTTGAGAAGTTGGGCGAGAGCTTCCGGGTCCGGGTGGAAGGTCAGGCCGTTGCCGAGCGCTTCGTTGACGACAACGGCAGCTTCCACGAGGCCAACATCGAAGCCATTGCCGCCATGGGTATCACTCGCGGTTGCAATCCTCCAACAGTCGACCGGTTCTGCCCTGGCAGCAATGTGACCCGGGCCGAAATGGCTGCCTTCCTGATCGCAGCTCTGGGTGAGCAGCCGTCACCCTCTTTCGTCGGTGCCTTTCCGGATGTTCCGGCCGGGCAGTGGTACACCGGCTATGTCGAACGACTCAAAGAGCTCGGTATCACCACCGGTAACGCCGATGGGACCTATGGGCCCGATCGACCGGTGACGAGAGCCGAGATGGCGGTGTTCCTCAATCGCGCCTTTCAGCTCGGATTCCCCGCACCCGGTGCCGTGTTCGGTGATGTCCCCGTCGATCAATGGTACGCCCAGGCGGTCGAAGCCATCCGCCTGGCGGGGATCACGACCGGGTGCAGCGCCAGTCCGGTCCTATATTGCCCGATCGACCCCGTAAAGCGAGACCAGATGGCTACCTTCGTTGCCCGAGCCCTGGGGCTTTAGATAGGAGCGGTGCGTCGTCATGTCCGAGATCTCCTTTGACGGTCGGGTCGTGATCGTCACCGGGGCCGGAGGGGGCCTCGGCCGCTCCTATTCGCTCGAGCTGGCCCGCCGCGGTGCCCGGGTCATTGTCAACGATCTCGGCGGATCCGTAGATGGGAGCGGGGCGGGAACCAGAGCGGCGGACGCGGTGGTCGAAGAGATCAAGGGCGCCGGCGGTGAGGCCATGGCCAACTACGACTCCGTGTCCAGCCCGGAGGGCGGCGAGGCGATCGTCGGAGCGGCGGTGGAAGCCTTCGGGACGGTCGACGTCGTCATCAACAACGCCGGGATCTTGCGTGACCGGAGCTTTTCCAATCTCACCCTCGAGGAATTGCATGGTGTTCTCGACACCCATCTCAAAGGCGCCTTCTACGTGTCGATGCCCGCCTTCAAGGTGATGAAGGAAAAGAACTACGGACGTTTCGTGCACACCTCGTCCAACGCTGGCATCTTTGGGAACTTTGGCCAGGCCAACTACGGCGCCGCCAAGATGGGGCTGGTCGGTCTCTCCAACGTTCTGGCCATCGAAGGCGCCAAATACGGGATCCAGTCGAATGTGATTGGCCCTGTGGCGAGAACCAGAATGACTGAACAGCTCCTGGGCCCGATGGCCGAGTTGGTATCACCGGATCAGGTGATGCCGATGGTCGTCTTCCTGGCCTCCGAGGCCAACCCGTATACACATGAGATCTTCACCGCCGGGGGAGGCCGCTACGGGAGGATCTTCATTGGGACCAATCCCGGATGGTTTGCCGGTCCGAAGGTGGTGCCGACGGTCGAGGAGATCGAAGCGAATATCGATCAGATCCGTGACCTATCGTCCTACGAGATCCCGGGCAGCTCGAACGACGAGATCATGATCATTGCCCGGCATCTCGGGGGCTGACGATGCCCATCGATGTGGGCAAGGTCCTAGGGGCCAGGCTCCCAGACCTGGAGAGCTCATGGGACGAGGAAAAGGTCATTCTCTATCACCTCGGCCTCGGGGCGGGCGACCCTCCCACCTCGAAGGCCGAACTCTCCTACTGCTATGAGGCAAACCTCAAGGTTCTTCCGAGCTTTGCCACCATCCCGCCGTTCGAGGCGATGGCCCATATTCCCAGCTTGGACGGGATGGAGATCAACCCGATGCTGTTGTTGCACGGTGAACACGAGGTCGAGATTCACCGCCCGCTACCGGTAGCTGCGACGGTGCACAGCACAAGCCTTGTCACCGGCGTTTACGACAAGGGCAAGGCAGCTCTGATTGTGGTCGAGACGGTCTCATCCGACGACGCCGGACCCCTCTTTACGAACAGGGCGTCACTATTTGCCCGTGGAGAGGGTGGCTTCTCTGGCTCGGATGTTGCCCAACCCGGGCCACCGCCGGATCAACACCGAGCT
>CAZPIZ010000059.1:0-9498 GCA_964586615.1 uncultured Acidimicrobiaceae bacterium
GCGCTCCAGATCGACGAGCTTCTGAACAGGTAGATGGAGTTCACCCTGCTCTGGGCGGCACTCACCGGCTTTCTTGCTGCCTTCATCGCCCTTCGACTTACCAAACCAACCGTCCCCGATCGTCCACTCGATCGTCTGATAGGAGCGGCCGTTGCCGGCATCGCCGCCGGGAGAATCACGGCGATGCTCATGCAAGGGACCAATCCCATTACCAGCCCAGGTGAACTACTCATCATTCGGGGCGGGGTCGATACGGTCTGGGCCTCCCTCACCGGAGTCACGGTGCTGGCATGGCCGCTGCGAAGAACTCCACAAGCGCTCGACGCTCTCGCCCCGGCGGTCCTCGCCGCTCTGGCCGGATGGCATGGAGGATGCCTGTGGCGATCAAGCTGTTTGGGAACGGTGTCCGACCTCCCCTGGGCCTGGGCCCTGCCCGGATCTGACATCACCCGGCATCCGGTCGAGCTCTATACAGCCCTGTTGCTCTTGGCCGGGGCATGGACAGTGAGCTGGATCAAGAGACCGTTGGGGGTGGCGGCGGCGATGGCGCTCTTTTGGACGGGTTTGGCCCGTCTCGTTACCGAACCAGTGCGACCGGGCCTGGGAGGCGGCCTCTGGTGGTTCTACGCCCTGGCAGCAACAACCGGGCTGGCAGCCGCCGGGTTCCTGGCTTTGAGGAGCCGTCGACCTGCCGACAAAGCAACAGCCGATCCATATCCTCCCGGTTGATGACCGACGCCGTCGAACAACCGATCACGATCTATGACCTCCATTCGCGGGAGGACGCCAAAATCGATTTGAAGAGGATGCCCGACCTCCTGCGCCGGGCTCTCCGAATCGTGCTGGCGGCGGGACGCAAAGAGTTCATCGTCTCTACGGCGCTCCAGTTCGTCTCGGCGGCGGCCATCGGCGCCCAATTAGTCGTCGGCCGGGGTGCTCTACAGGCCCTCCTCGAAGCAGACCGAGCGGGCGGTGGCCTGACGACGGTGACGCCATGGGCCCTTCTGTTGGCAGGCCTCACCATTGCTTCCCTCTTTGCCTCGGCTGTGCAGCGTGAGCAGCAGCAGATACTGGGAGAGTTGGTCGGACGCTATATGCATGGCCAGGCCCTGGCCGTGGCTTCCAGGGTGGAGCTCACTGCCTTCGAGCATCCCGAATTTCACAACCGCCTCCAACGCGTGCAGGCGGGCCTCCAGCAACCGCTCAACATGGTCTATGGCGTCAGCGGCCTCGTCTCGGCACTCGTAGGAGTGGGCGGCGTCTCGATCGCCCTGATTGCCATCGAACCGCTGTTGATACCCCTGGTCCTGACCGTGTTGCTACCTGCCTGGATTGCCGCCTCGAGAAGAAGCTCGGCCTTCTGGCGCTTCTTCTGGCGAATGACGCCCTCGGACCGGGAACGGCGTTACGTCGGCGAACTCCTGGGGGGCAGGAACGAGGCGAAGGAGGTGAGGGCATTCGGGCTCGCCGACTTCCTCCTCGAACGGTGGAATCGCCTCTACGACCACCGGCTCGGTGAGCTCCGTTCGGTCGCCCGTCGCCAGCTCAGGTTCACATTGTTCTCCACCTTTGTAATTGGCGTGATGCTGGGCGCCATCGTCCTCCTCGTCGCCTTCCTCGCTTCCTCCGGCCGGGTATCCCTGGCGGAAGCCGGGGTGGCGATCGCCGGCATCGCGATCATCGGAGCCCGCTTGGCCGGGGCGGGTTACAGCGTCAGCTCGTTGTCGGAAGCCGGCTTCTACCTGGACGACTTCGGACAGTTTCTGGAGATGGCCATAGAACCGGCGCCTTCGTCGATTCAGGCGCCAACCGGGTTCAGACGGATAACAACCGAAGGCGTCTCCTTCACATATCCGAGCTCTAAGGAGCAGGCCCTCACCGACGTCACCCTTGAGATCAGGGCGGGAGAGGTAGTGGCGTTGGTTGGCGAGAACGGTTCCGGAAAGTCGACCCTGGCCAAGATCCTGGCCGGGCTCTACCGACCATCAACCGGGCGGGTGGCCTGGGACGGGGTCGACATCGCCCTCCTCAATCAGGCCGACTTCAGCCAGCGGGTGGCGGTCATTTTCCAGGATTTTCTCCGCTACCACCTCTCGGCCTCGGAGAACATCGGTCTCGGCCGCTTCGAAGGAGCCAGCGACCGGGAATCCATCACCAGTGCCGCCGAACAGGCCGGGGCCGCGGCGATGATCGACAAGCTCCCATCCGGGTACGACACATTGCTCGGACCCGAGTTTCTTGGCGGGGTCGACCTCTCGGTGGGTCAATGGCAACGAATGGCCCTGGCCAGAGCCTTCTTCCGCAACGCTCCGTTCGTGATCCTCGACGAACCCACTGCCTCACTCGACGCCCGGGCCGAGCACGAGCTCTTCGAGAAGATCCGCAACCTCCTTCAGGACCGGACCGTCCTCCTGATCTCCCACCGCTTCTCGTCGGTGCGGACCGCCGACCGCATCTACGTTCTTCACGAGGGCCGGGTGGTCGAAGACGGCACCCATCACGAGCTCGTGGCTCAAAATGGTCGCTACGCCGAGATGTTCCGTCTTCAGGCCGCCGCCTACAACGATTGACCGTCGCTCGTATCGGATCTCCTCTCCCCTTCCTGGCTACTGTTTCCTCCCCCAGGTCGTTGCGCTCCCTGGGGTGAGAAATATCTCGTCGAGGCGGTCGACCATCCGATCGGCCTCGATCAAGCTCTCATTGGCGAAATGTCCGCGGCGGACCGCAACCACTTCCATTCCGGCCGCCCGGGCGGCGGCCACCCCGGTGGGGCTGTCCTCGATCACCATGCAATCACTTGGAGCCATACCAAGCAGTTCCGCGACCCGGAGATATATGTCGGGGGCGGGCTTTGGCTCGTCGACTTCGTCGCCGGCCACCGTGACCTCGAAGAGATGCCTGAGGCCAGCAGACGTAAGAACCACGTCGAGCCGCCAGCGATCGCTGTTGGAGGCGACTCCGATCGGAATGGTCAGGCGTTCTATCAAGACAACCGCATCAGGGAAGGCGTCGAGGCCTCGGCTGGCGATACGCCTCATCTCTTCCTCGGCGGCTCCCAATACGTCTTCTGGCTCGGCCCCGACTCGAGCCGCAAAAGCCAGAGCCAGCGCCCGGTCGGTGGTACCTACGAAGCCCGCGAAGGTCGCC
This sequence comes from uncultured Acidimicrobiaceae bacterium, assembly GCA_964586615.1. Classification (GTDB taxonomy): domain Bacteria; phylum Actinomycetota; class Acidimicrobiia; order Spongiisociales; family ZC4RG35; genus DATEEG01. Next base: position 3,148 of record CAZPIZ010000059.1, read on the forward strand.
TCATCGATGTGATAGTCGAATCGCGTCAGTGCCGCCTGCCACGCTGCCGCCGAGGCCCACTCGGAGTCGACCAGGACTCCGTCACAGTCGAAGATCACAGCCTTCAGCGGGGGCCGCCTTTAGGCCGACAGCTTCGTTCGAAGCAACTGATTGACCAGCTTGGGATCGGCTTTGCCCCCGGTTGATTTCATCACCATCCCGACCAGGAAGCCGAGCACCTTCTCCTCCCCCGAGCGATAGCGATCGATGGCATCGGGGTTGGCCGCCAGCACCTCGTCGACGGCGGCGGTGATGAGACCCTGATCGGAAACCTGGACCAGGTCACGGGCCGTCGCCACCTCTTCCGGCGAGCCCTCCCCGGCGAGGACCGCACTCAGGACCTCCTTGCCGGCGGATGACGACAGCTTGCCGGCGGAGACCATTCCCAAGAGCTCTGCCAGATGGGTGGCCGTAAGCGGGGTATCGGTGATGGTCACCTCGACCCGGCGGAGGGCAGCGGTCAGTTCGCCTGTGATCCAGTTGGCGGTTGTGGCCGCATCGGCTCCCATTTCAACGGTTTCCTTGAAAAGTTGCCTGAGGCTTGGCTCGGCTCCCGACAGCACCGCCACGGCGTGATTGTCGAGACCGAGACCGGCGTAACGACGGCGACGATCGGCCGGCAGCTCGGGCATGCGCAAGTGCACCTCGTTCAGCATGTCGGCGTCGATGTCCACCGGAACCAGGTCGGGTTCGGTGAAGTAGCGGTAGTCGGAACTCCCCTCTTTGCTGCGCATGGCCTGGGTGATGCCGGCCTCTTCATCCCAGTGCCGGGTTTCCTGAACGATCCTCTCCCCCGCCTCGATCGCCGAGATCTGACGGGTGATCTCGGCTGCGACGGCTCTCTCGAGCGACCGGAACGAGTTCATGTTCTTGATCTCGACCTTCGTCCCCAGCTCGGTGGCGCCGACCGGTCGGATCGAAACGTTGGCGTCGAAGCGGATCGACCCTTCCTCCATCCTGGCGTCGGACACGTCGAGCTCGGCAACGACCGAGCGGAGCCCCTGGGCATAGGCCCGGGCCTGGGCGGCCGATCTGATGTCCGGTCTGGAGACCACCTCAACCAACGGCACTCCGGACCGGTTGAAATCGAGAAGGGTGGAGGTGGCGGAATGAATACGCCCGCCCAAACCTTCGTGCAGGCTCTTACCGGTGTCTTCTTCCATGTGGGCCCGCTCGATCCCCACCCGGAACTCCTCACCGTCAACCTCTACGTCGAGCCACCCATCAGAGCAGATGGGAAGATCGAACTGGGAGATCTGATAGTTCTTGGGCAGGTCGGCGTAGAAGTAGTTCTTCCGGTGAAACACCGAGCGTGGCGCGATCTCGCAGTGAAACGCCATCCCGATTCTCGTGATCCACTCGATGGCAGTGGCATTGATGACCGGCAGAGCCCCCGGAAGTCCCAGGCAGGTGGGACAGATATTGGTGTTCGGTTCCTCCCCGAAGCCGACCGCGCATGAGCAGAACATCTTCGAGGCGGTCTTGAGCTCGATGTGAACCTCGATGCCGATGACCGGCTCCCACCGGGTAGAGGTCATACCGGGACCCCCACCATCGACGGTCTCGATCGGAAGGCGGCCAATCCCTCGACGGCACTGGCCACCCGGAACAGCATCGCCTCACCGAGAGCAGGGGCCATCACCTGGAAACCGATTGGCAGACCAAGATCATCAAGACCGATCGGGATCGATATCGCCGGGTGACCCGACAGGTTCGACGGGATCGTGCACACGTCCGACAGATACATGGCCAGCGGATCCTGGGTCTTTGCCCCCAGTTCGAAGGCGGTAGTCGGGCTCGTGGGTGAAATCAGGACGTCGACCCGCTCATACGCTGCGGTGAGCTCGGAAATGATCTTGCTCCGTACCTTCTGGGCCTGGCCATAGAAGGCGTCGTAGTAGCCGGCCGAAAGGGCGTAGGTGCCGAGCAGTATTCGGCGGGTGACCTCGGGTCCGAATCCTTCCGCCCGGGTGCGAGCCATCATCTCCTCGACGGTCTCGCCTTTCACTCGCAGCCCGTATCGGACACCGTCGAAGCGGGCGAGGTTGGACGAGCACTCGGCCGGGGCGATCAGGTAATAGGCCGAGAGGGCGACATCGAAGCTCGGCAGGGACAGCTCGATCACTTCCGCTCCCGCTTCCGTCAACTTCTCGATCATCGCGTGCATAGCGGCAACCACGGCAGGCTCGTAGCCGTCGCCGCCAAGCTCCTTCACCAGACCGATGCGGACTCCGGAAATGCCCGAATCGAGCGCAGGCCTGATCGCCGGCACCGGTCCCGGATAGGAAGTGCCGTCCTTGGGGTCGTGCCCCGAGACCACTTCGAACAAGTTCAGGGTGTCTTCGACCGTTCGACCGAAGGGTCCGATCTGATCGAGGCTCGAGGCGAAGGCCACCAGACCGAACCTGCTCACTAGCCCATACGTCGGCTTGAACCCGACCACACCACAGAGAGAGGCGGGCTGACGGATCGACCCGCCGGTGTCAGACCCGAACGCACCCATCGCCGACCCCACGGCAACCGCGGCCGCCGAACCGCCCGAGCTTCCCCCCGGCACCCGGGAAGCATCCCACGGGTTGCGGGTCGGGCCAAAGGCGGAGTTCTCGGTGGATGAGCCCATGGCGAACTCATCGAGGTTGGTCTTACCGACGATCACGGCGCCGGCGTTGCGCAGCCGCGCCACCGCGGTGGCGTCATAGGGCGGCCGGTAACCGGCCAGGATCTGCGAACCGCAGGAGGTCGGCAGGCCCCTCGTGCAGAAATTGTCCTTGACTGCGATCGGAATCCCGTGAAGTGGACCGAGATCCCGCCCTTCGGCCAGCATGGCATCGGCCGACTCGGCCATGGCCCGCGCTCCGTCGTGATCGATCACCAGATAGCAGTGGAGTTCAGCCTCGGTCAACGAGGCCCGTTCGAGCACGGATTCCAACAACTCGAAGGAGGAGAGCTCCCCCGAGCGGAGCTTGACTCCCGCCTCGACAATGGTGAGATCGGCCGGCCTCATCTGCTGTCCAGCGCCGGGGGCACCACGAAGTAGCCGCCCTTGACCTCGGGCGCCTGGGCAAGGACCTCTGCACGATCAAGCGATGGCTCGACCACATCGGGACGGAACCGGCTGGAAAGGTTGAGGGGATGCGAAGTCGGCTCCAGATCGGCCGTTTCCAACTCCTGCACCCTGGCTGCGTGCTCGAGGATCACCCCGAGCTGGCTCCGGTAGCCCTCCAACTCCTCTTCGGTGAGGGCGAGACGGGCCAAACGGGCGACGTGGGCGATATCGATGTCGACTGGCATGAGGGACCGGCAGTGTAGGAAAGGGGAAGTCGGAAGACGGAAGGCAGGAGGCGCCCGAGGGTTTAGGGTCCACCGGCCATGAGTGCCGTCTCTACCCGCCGGTTGGTTGCGGTGTTTGCGATCGCCTTGTTTCTGGTGGGCGCCTTTATCTACTGGCAGGGAAATCAAATTGGGGGCGGGGTGTTGGTTCGGTCCGGGTTGATCCTGGGGGCGATCTGGTTGGCCTGGCCGGCCCTTTCGACCCTCAATACCCGGTGGCTAGTCCCTGCCCTGGCGGTACTTGCGTTTGCCGTCACCAGGCCGGCCCTGCTTATCTGGACCGCTCCGGCGCTGTTGGTCTTCGCCCTCGTGAGGCGCCCCAGGATCAAATAGAAGGCACCAAATAGAGGGGAGCCACATGCCCATCAAGAATCCGGCCTTTTGTGCCGAAGGCCCGATAGTGGGAACGAAACGCCCGAGATTGGGAATGAAGATGTCATTTCTTGTCGCGGTGCTACTTGCCATGGTCGTGCCACTTGTTCCCGCCGCAGCCCAGACAGCGCCGTTCGATCCCAATCAGATCGTCTTTCCGGTAGTCGGCGGCGACATCAGCTTTATCGACGACTTCTATCAGATTCGCAGCGGCGGAAGGATCCACTCCGCCACCGACATCATGGTTAACGGTGTCAAGGGACTTCCGGTCGTGGCCGCATCCGATGGGGTCGTCTCCTGGATCGGATCCGGTTGCTGCTACCTCGCCATCGACCATGGCGGCGGTTATGAGACCTGGTATATCCATCTCAACAACGACACCCCCGGCACCGATGACGGGCTGGGATGGGGAATCGCCGCCGGAATCGCTGTTGGTATTCCCGTTAGCAAGGGCCAGCTGATCGGCTATGTGGGAGACAGTGGCAACGCCGAGTCCGTCGGTCCCCATCTCCATTTCGAGATCAGGCTCGGCGACGTAGCGATCGACCCTTACTCGTATTTGCTCAACGCACCCCGGCTGACGGCGCCGGGCGGGCCTCTCATCATCCAATTGCCTGCCACCAACAGCTTTACCGACGATGAAGACTCGCCGCACGAAACCGACATCGAGACCCTGTTCGCCCAGGGCGTCACCTTGGGATGCGGACCGTCGATCTATTGCCCCAACGATGCAATGACCCGTGGCCAGATCACTCTCTTCATCTTCCGCCAGCTTGGGCTCGAGCCCGTGGCAGTCGACTATTACGACGACGATCAGGGCTCGCAGTATGAGGTTGCCACCAACTCCGTGACCGCGGCTGGAATCGGGTTTGGCTGCGGAGATCGCCAGTTCTGCCCGGATCGGCCGTTGCTGCGAGAGGAGATGGCCGAGTTGTTGGCACGTACCTTCTCCCTGACACCTTCGTCAACCAATTGGTTCCAGGATGACGAGGGGTCTGCGTTCGAAGCGGCAATCAATGCTCTCAAGGCCGCCGACATAACCTTTGGTTGCGATCCTGGCGACGAGACTGCCTTCTGCCCCGAGGATCCGCTCACGCGGGGACAGATGGCATCGTTCTTTGTGAGGTCGATGGGGCCGTAGTCGGGCGGCGGTACGGTAAGAGCATGAATCAGGTACCGCCATAAATCAGGTACCAGTCGTCCTGACGACCACGCCAGAGCAGGTCGAGCACCTGGCCGCTTCCTATGCCCGCATTCCCATCGCGGTGCGTATCCCGGGGTGGCTGGTCGACCAACTTCCAATGCGGGTGAGGGGATTGTTGGCCGCGACCGAATGGACCTTCCTGGTCGGAGGCTGGTCCGAGCCGGTCCTGGCGATGCTTCCCGAGTCCTCTCGGCGGGCCCAACTCGAGCGCGAGTTGGGTCTGTTGCGGGCGGCGGGGATCGACCGGGTGGCCGGTTTCGTGGCGGAGGGATGGGAACCGGGTCTGGCCTCGCTGTTTTTCGGTCTCGGTTTGGCCGAGGTGTTCGTCATCTGGCCCGACCAGCCTCCATCAGATCCTGTCCTCATGGATCACATCGGGGATGTCGTGACCATCTTCGCGGTAGGTGGCGCATTGAGCCCTCTTGTAACGGACCCGAGTGCTCTTAGCGGCGATCCGGTACCTGCTTCCGAGTTGCAAAACAGGAACCGGACCCGCCAGGAGCCGCCGATCGACCGGCGGTGGGTCGAGGCCATCTCCCGCGATCCCGAAGGTGGCCTGCTGTACCGAAAGATGCTGCGTCTCGCTCAACGTCTTCCGGAACGGATGCCGCCGGAAGCGACCGAGTGGCTTGAAAGTGCCCAGGCCGGCCATTGGTACACACCAGGGGTTGATCGCCGCACGGCCCATTCCGCCCTCGCCGCCGCCCGGCACCGGATCGACCTGGGAAAACGACGACCCGCCGATTGGACCCGGCTCTCGGTTCTGGACTGGGACGCCGATGCCTCCGACGAGGTTCAATTGGAGACCCCGGATCTCTCCCTCGTGATCGATGCCGAAGAGGGGATGATCCTCTATCTGGATCACAAGCCAAGCGAGCGGTCGGTCTCGTACCTGCCAGGTCAGACACCGTGGCGTATCGCACAAGCCATGGTCAGCGAAGAGACCCGTCAGATCACATTCGCCCTCACCGGAGTCGAAGAGGCAAGGGGCCGGGTCGGGACGACGATGCTCGGTCAGGGAGTCGAGGTCGGCCTGGCCACCCGCCGGGACGTGATCGAACTCCAATACCGGATCACGGGAGAGTCGGGATGGCAGCGTCTGGGACCCGAGATTCCGTTCGCCTTTTCGGGGCCGATCAGGGTCCGCATCGATGGAAGCGAATGGATGACAGTTGCCGAACCGGTCGCCTTGAGCGGCCACCGCTTCCGCCTCGAACATGGGGCCGAACAAGTTCTGGTGACGGCCCTTCAGCCCGCCGACTTCTTCCTCCGTCCGGTGAGCGGAGGCGTCGTCGTCTGGGCCAATTGGCCCCTGGCCCCATTTGGCATCCAACACGGTGAACCACCGGCGACCCGTCTCGGCGTCGAATACAGGATGACGGTGGAGATCATCGGGTGAGAACCAA
>CAZPIZ010000060.1:0-1542 GCA_964586615.1 uncultured Acidimicrobiaceae bacterium
CTCGTGACTATTTGCCACCCCTGAGGTAGGTGAACCGTCACAAGAAGGGTTTGGAATTCAGACTTTGGCGAGAGCCTGGTCGAGATCCTCAATCAGATCCTCTGCATCCTCGAGACCGACAGACAGACGCACCAGCCCGTCGGTGATGCCGATCCGGATCCGCTCTTCCGGAGCCATGTCGCTGTGGGTCATCGTCGTGGGATGGGTGATCAGAGACTCGACCGCCCCGAGGTTCTCGGCGAGCGTCCAGAGTTGGACCGACCGCATGAGTTTCTTTCCGGCTTCGACCCCACCCACCACCTCGAACCAGACCATGGCGCCGAAGCCGCTCGCCTGTCTCTTGGCGAGATCATGCTGCGGAAAGCTCTCAAGGCCCGGATATCCGACCACCGCCACTCCGGGATGGGCCTCCAGGAACCGAGCCACCTGGAGGGCGTTGTCGGACTGGCGGTCCATCCGCTCCGACAGGGTTTTTACCCCCTGGAGGGTCAACCAGGCGACCATCGGGGACATGATCGAACCGGCCGACTTCTGCATGAACTTGAGCTGCTCATGGTGGTCGGCGTCGGCTGCAACCACTGCCCCGCCCAGCGTGGCGTTGTGCCCGTCGAGATACTTGGTTGTGGAGTGCACGGCTAGATCGGCGCCGAGTTCGAGGGGCCGCTGGTAATAGGGAGTCAGGAACGTGTTGTCGACTGCGTGTATCACACCGGCCGCTCTCGCGATCTCCGATACCGCCCGCAGATCGGTCAGCTTGAGCGTGGGATTGGCGGGGGTCTCGGTGAAGATGAGCCGCGTCGACGGGCGCAACGATCGTTCCACCACCTCGGGGTCTGAGGTATCAACGAAACTGAATTCGACCCCAAACCGCGTCAGCACTCTGGTCGCAAAGCGATGAGTCCCGCCATAGACGACGTCCGAAACGATGGCATGATCGCCAGCGCTCAGGAACGACATCATCACCGACACTGTTGCAGCCATGCCCGTGGCGTAGGCAGTGGCCCCGACACCCCCCTCGAGGGCGTTCATCTTGTCTTCGAAAGCGCGCACCGTCGGATTCCCGGCCCGAGAGTATGAATAGCCCCTGGCCATGTACTCCTCGACGGAGCTCTGGGCGAAGGTGGTCGATTGATAGATCGGTGTGAGGATCGACCCGGTGGTGGGGTCGGGCTGGACGCCGGCGTGGATCTGCTTGGTTCGGAACCTCATCTTGTCACCCCAACTTAGTGCCACAACCTAATGATCCTCGGTGAGGCGCTCCTCCATCAGAATCACCGGATTGCCTTCGGGATCCCTGAGACCCGCCATCCAAAGCTCCTGGGTTCCGTCGCGATGCACCACATGGGGCCGGTCGACGAACTCACCCCCACGTCCCGCAATGGAGGCGACGGATCCGTCAATGTCGTCGACCCGGTAGTAGAGGACCGGTCGGGACCGGAAGGACTCGTCTTCCGGTCTCCCGAGATACAACCTCACCCCTCCACAGTTGAAGAAGGCCATGGGCTGGCCTGGCACCTGAAACAGGAATTCGAGACCGAGCAC
>CAZPIZ010000060.1:1642-2930 GCA_964586615.1 uncultured Acidimicrobiaceae bacterium
CAGCGGGTCCTGCCGAGGCACCTGAGCGGGTTGTGTACTTACTTTCCTAAGGTAACCTTTTACTTAGGAAAGTTATGAGCCCATCCACCAGTCCGTCCAAAAGCGAGACCGCAACCTCCGATGTGGCAGCCCGCCTCCGTCTCGCCGTTGCCCGGCTTCAGCGGATCGTCCGCCAGCAGGCCATGGGCGGCCTCAACCTTGCCGAAGGGTCCTGCCTGGCCATCATCGACCGCCACGGCCCCCTTTCTATGTCCGAAGTTGCGTCCCGGGAGAATCTCTCGGCGCCGACCATCACCAAGATCGTGACCCGGCTCGAGAGTCAGGGCTTGATCGAACGACTGGGCGATCCAGCCGACCGCAGGATCAGCCTGGTGGCTGTATCGAGAGAAGGGGCCGCCCTGCTGGAACGGCTCCGAAGCAGCCGAACCGCCTATCTCCATCGCAAGCTCAGTGAACTGAGCGATGAAGACCTGAATCGAATTGTGGCGGCTCTTCCTGTCCTGGAATCAATGGCAACCGAGCACACCGAGGACCGGCTGCAATGACCGTCGCCGCAGTTTGGGGCGACACCTTCCGGTCGCTGCGGGTTCGTAACTTCAGACTCTTCTTCATAGGTCAGTTCATCAGTCAGAGCGGCACCTGGATGACCATGATCGCCCAGACACTGCTGCTACTCGATATGACCGGGTCCGGAGTAATGCTCGGAATTCTGGCTGCCGGCCAGTTCGGGCCCGTGTTGATTATTGGTGCCTGGACCGGCGCCGTGGCCGATCGGGTCGACAAACGACGGCTTCTTTTCTACACCCAGAGCGCGGCAATGATCCAGTCCCTGGTGTTCGGTCTGGTCGTGCTGACCGGCAACGCCACCGTGGGGCGAATCCTGATCCTGGCGGCCGTGCAGGGCGTCCTGACGGCGTTCGATAACCCGGTCCGCCGATCATTCGTCACCGAGATGGTTCCGGCGGGACACGTCGCCAACGCTGTCAGCCTCAACAGCGCAATCATGACGGGTTCCCGGGTTGTCGGTCCGGCCCTGGCGGGGATTTTGATAGGTGTGTTCGGATACGCCTGGTGCTTCTTTCTGGACAGCTTCAGCTACATCGCCGTCCTGGTGGGCGTCGCCATGATGAGAAAGGTCGAACTGTTCCCGGCCGGGAAGACCAAGAGGGCAGGTGGGCAGATCCGCGCCGGTCTTCGCTACGTGCGGACCAACCAGGACCTGTTCGTCCCGATGGTGATGATGGCCATCATCGGGACCCTCGCCTTCAACTTCTCGGTCTCGACTCCG
>CAZPIZ010000060.1:3030-6290 GCA_964586615.1 uncultured Acidimicrobiaceae bacterium
GACCAACCCGATTCCGGTCGAGCCGACCGTGAGCCCGGCTGAGGTCTTCGGTGGCGGGGCCCGGTAGCGAGTTGATTCGATAGCTCGCCCACCTGCCCCACGCACACGGGGACCCGACCAGGATTACCGTCAGCCCATGGTCCGCTCTGTCACCGACGACGACCGCTGGCTCTTTGGCGAAGGCCGACATCAAACCCTGCATGAGATTCTCGGGTCTCATTTGGATGAGGCAGGTGCCACCTTCCGAGTCTGGGCCCCCAACGCAGCCTGGGTATCCGTGGTTGGCGACTTCAACGAATGGTCGGCCGACGCCAACCCGCTGGAGTCAATTGGAAGCGGCCTCTGGGAATCCCGCGTGGTCGGACTCAACCGGGGCGACACCTACAAGTTCCACATCACCTCTCGGACCGGGTACGGCGCCGTCAACAAGGCAGATCCTTTCGCATTGACGGCCGAGACCCCGCCTGCCACCGCATCCCGTCTGTGGTCGATCGACTACCAATGGGGGGACCAGGGATGGATGACCGACCGGAGTTCCCAACTCGATCCGAGTTCTCCGATTTCAACCTACGAGATGCACCTCGGCTCGTGGCGCGACTACGGCAACGTGACCTACCGCGGCATCGCCCGGCCGCTTGCCGATTACCTGGTCGAAACGGGCTTCACCCACGTCGAGTTCCTGCCGTTGATGGAACACCCCTTCTATGGGTCGTGGGGCTATCAGAGCACGGGTTACTTTGCGGCCACATCCAGGTTTGGGTCCCCCGAGGATCTGATGTTCCTGATCGATCACTTGCACCAGCGCGGTATCGGCGTGATTCTCGATTGGGTCCCTTCGCATTTCCCAACCGACCAGCATGGGCTGGGACTGTTCGACGGCACCCATTTGTACGAGCACCCGGACCCCCGCCGGGGCTTTCACCCGGACTGGAGCTCCTACATCTTCAACTACGAGCGCCCGGAGATCCAGAGTTTCCTTCTTTCGTCCGCCCACTTCTGGCTCGACCGATATCACGCCGACGCTCTTCGGGTGGATGCTGTTGCTTCCATGCTGTACCTCGACTACTCGAGGAAGGAAGGCGAGTGGATAGCCAACCGATACGGTGGTCGTGAGAACCTGGATGCCGTTGAGTTTCTCCGCAAGCTCTCCAGCACGGTGAGGGCCCGCTTCCCCGGAGTTGGGATCGTTGCAGAGGAATCGACCGCCTGGCCAGGGGTGACAGGGCCTCCCGATAGGGGAGGGCTGGGCTTCCACTACAAGTGGGATATGGGGTGGATGAATGACACCATCCGCTACTGCCACCTGGATCCCCTGTTTCGTTCGCATCCAGATAGTCACCGTCTGGTGACCTTCCGGGGTCTCTACGCGACAACCGAGCAGTTCATTCTTGCCCTGTCCCATGACGAGGTTGTTCACGGCAAGCGATCACTCCTCGGCAAGCAATGGGGCGACAGCCGGCGTCAATTCGCAGGACTGAGGACGTTGTTCGGCTACATGTGGTCGGTCCCGGGCAAGAAGCTGCTCTTCATGGGTGGTGAGTTCGGCCAGTGGGACGAGTGGAACCATGACTCCGAACTTGACTGGGTGCTCCTGGAATACCCCGCCCATCAGGAAACACTCGACTGGGTTCGCACCCTCAACCTCCTCCACCGCACCGAACCGGCATTGCACAAGGCTGATCATGACCCCGATGGCTTTCGGTGGGTCGAAGCGGACGATTACGCCCGAGCTGCCTTTGCCTATCTCCGGATTGCACCGGATTCCCGCCCCGTCCTGGTTCTTCTGAACTTCACCCCGGTGCCCTGGGAGAACTACCGGGTTGGCGTCCCGATCCCGGGGGGCTGGGAGGTGCTGGCCTCGAGCGACGACCTCCGTTACGGCGGTACCGGTCAGGGAGTGATGGGGGTCGTGGAAGCCGTTCCCGGCGACCAGCAGGGCTTTGAGCAATCCCTCAGCTTGACGTTGCCGCCCCTTTCGGCAGTATTCATGGTCCCTGTAGAAATGAGAGAGGATTCGTGATGGCGCCCCGTCGACATGACGTTCTGTCAATGGTCCTAGCCGGCGGTGAGGGGAGGCGCCTGATGCCCCTGACCCGTGATCGTGCCAAGCCGGCGGTCCCTTTCGGTGGTCACTACCGGCTCATTGATTTCGCTTTGTCCAATTTGGTCAACGGTGGCCAGCGCAAAATCGTTGTCTTGACCCAATACAAGAGCCATTCCCTGAACGTGCATGTATCGAGAACCTGGCGGATGTCGACCCTGCTTGGCAACTACGTGACCTCTGTTCCAGCCCAGATGCGGCTCGGGCAGAGATGGTTTCTGGGCTCGGCCGACGCGATCTATCAGAACCTCAATCTGGTCGAGGATGCCAACCCCGACTATTTGTTCGTATTCGGAGCCGATCACATCTACCGGATGGATCCGGAACAGATGCTTGCACAGCACATCGAGTCGGGAGCCGGAGTCACAGTTGCGGGAATCAGAGTTCCAATCGATCAGGCTTACCAGTTCGGGGTGATCGAGAGGGGATCGAGCAATAGGATCGAGCGGTTCCGGGAGAAGCCGAGCGACGCCCAGCCGGTGCCCGATGATCCTGGGTCGGTCCTGGCCTCGATGGGCAACTACGTCTTCACGACCAAGGTGTTGCTCGACCAGCTCGCCCTCGACGCCGACGATGAGGGCTCTCATCACGACATTGGCGGAAACCTGCTCCCGCGTATGGTCGATTCGGGATTTGCCGATGTCTACGACTTCACCAACAACGAGGTGCCCGGAGTCACCGATCGCGAACGCGGGTATTGGAGAGATGTGGGGACGCTGGACTCATATTTCGACGCCCACATGGACCTCACCGCCACCGAGCCGATCTTCAACCTATACAACGAGCAGTGGCCGATCTTCACGGCCAGCGCCACCGCTCCTCCGGCCAAGGTGGTGGCGGTGGCGGAGCACGGTGCAGGCCATGTTGCCGACTCGATTCTTTCCAACGGAGTGATCCTGTCCGGTGCCTATGTGCGCAACTCGGTGTTGTCGCCAAATGTGCGGGTCGATCCGGGGGCGATCGTGGAAGATTCCATTCTTCTCGAAGACGTTCACATCGGAAAAGAGGCGGTGGTGAGACGGACGATCATCGACAAGAACGTGACAGTGCCGCCGCGGTCGCACATCGGGGTCGACCCGGCCCGTGATCAGGAACGTTTCGAGGTTTCACCCGGGGGAATCGTGGCGATCGCCAAAGGCGAGATCATCACAGAGCCCGT
>CAZPIZ010000060.1:6390-9403 GCA_964586615.1 uncultured Acidimicrobiaceae bacterium
GGGCGAACCCTGCTCTCCAATCGTCCTCGGTCATCTCGGTCCCGGCCGGTGTGAACCACACCACGTCACGGCGGCCGTCGGGCCGGTGGTGGCCTCTGGGAAACTCGGGCCGACGGAGATGCGGATGGTTGCGACGCAGCGCCGTCACCTTCTGAACGAAGGACACAGTCGCCCAGTCCATTCGCTCCCAGTCGTACCAGGAGGTCTCGTTGTCCTGGCAGTAGGCGTTGTTGTTCCCGTGTTGGGTTCGGCCCAGCTCATCGCCTCCCAGAATCATCGGCACTCCCTGGGAGAGAAGAAGGGTGGCGAGCATGCTCTCCGCTCTCCGTTTGCGCAGCGCCCGGATCCGGGAATCGTCAGTGGGGCCCTCGACACCCGAGTTCCAAGAACGGTTGTGAGAGTCGCCGTCGTGATTGTGCTCGCGGTTGGCCTGGTTGTGCTTGTGGTTGTAAGACACCAGGTCAACCGTGGTGAACCCATCATGGGAGGTGATGAAGTTGACCGAGGCGAGTGGACCCCTCGACCCGAAGATATCCGAGCTGGCGGTGAGTCTGGTGGCAATGGTGTCGACCAGACCACCGGTCCCCCGCCAGAAGTCACGGAGGTCGTCGCGATAGCGGCCGTTCCATTCCGACCATGCAGGCGGAAACCTCCCGAGTTGATATGCGCCCGGCCCTACGTCCCACGGCTCAGCGATGAGCTTCACGTCCCGGAGGGCGGGGTCCTGTTGCACTGCCAGAAAGAACGGGGCATTGGGGTCGAACTGTTCGGGCGAACGACCGAGCGTGGTGGCGAGATCGAATCGAAACCCGTCGACATGCATCTCCTCAACCCAATAGCGGAGGCTGTCCATGACCAACCTCAGCGCCCATGGTGAGGTGAGATCCACGGTGTTGCCGGTCCCGGTCCAGTTGACGTATCGACGTCGGTCGGCGGGATCGAGCCGGTAGAAGCCGGGGTTATCGAGACCCCGGAAGGAAAGGGTGGCGCCCTGGTGATTTCCTTCGGCGGTGTGGTTGTAGACCACGTCGAGGATGACCTCGAAGCCCTCGCGGTGGAGCACCTTGACCATGTGCTTGCACTCCTCTACGGGATCCAGGGTGGATGCATATCGGCGATTGGGGGCGAAGTAGCCCGCAGTCGCGTAGCCCCAGTAGTTGACCAGACCCCGCCGCTGAAGCCACGGCTCGGTGACGGTGGCATGGATCGGGAGCAGTTCGATGGTCGTCACGCCCAACGCCCGCAGGTGCTCGAGAACGGGTTCGGTCACGAGGCCGGAGTAGCTGCCGCGCAGTTCTGTGGGGACCGATGGGTGCCGCATCGTGAGCCCGCGGACGTGGGTCTCGTAGATCACGGTCTCGGCCATCGGGATACGTGGGGGACGGTCTCCTTGCCAATCGAAACGGGATTCCGTCACAACAGAACGCGGCACGAATTCGACGTTGTCACGCTCATCAGGTCGATCCTCGCTTCTGGGGCGATGGATGACGAGGGAGGGGTTGGCGACCAGATCGCGTTCGATCGCCCTGGCATACGGATCGAGAAGAAGCTTCGCCGGGTTGGAGAAGATTCCCGAGGTCGGGTCCCACCGGCCGTGGATCCTGAAGCCGTACTCCTGGCCGGGGCCCACCCCGCTCACCGAACCGTGATGAACCGTTCCGGTTCGGCCCGGCAGTGTCAGTCGCCTCTCACCGGACTCATCGATGAGGCAAACCTCCACGGCATCGGCGTACGGTGCATGTACCGCGAAGTTGACCCCTCCGTCCACCACCGTGGCACCGGGCAACAGACCATCACCCGGACGAACGGAAGGGATCAAACCACCCTCAGGGTTTGCAGTGCCAGGGAGTCCACGGGTTCTTGCCCGCCGCCTGGTAGTAGGAGGAGAGCCAGGCAGCCGAAGCCACGTTCGCCTCTGGATCGAAAGCACTCTCGCCGCCAAACCCGGCCTTGACCGAGGTAACGGCCCAGGTGCCGGGGAGGAATTGGAAGAGACCCGAGGCTCCCGAATACGGGTTATAGGCGTTGGGGTCTCCCAGGCTCTCGCACTGAATGATCGACAGCGCCTGGTCAACCAGGGTCGGGCTGAAATACGAGGCCGCCAGCGATCTCCACTGTTCGACCGATGGCTTGAGTGGTCGAGAGATGGCACCCGGGGTGGTTGTGGTTGTGGGTACCGGAACCGTGGTAGTGGTTGCGACCGGGGTCGTCGTAGACGATGCCGGGACCCCGGTCGTCACCGCCGCGGTCGTGATGGTCGTGGTGGTGCCACGCTCGGCCTGGCGCGCTTGTTCTTCGTCGGCGGCTCTTGCCTGTTCAACTTCATCGAGTGCAGACCGAAAGGAGGCGTCGGCCGCAATCGCATCGCCGATCGCCTGAGCAACGTCCAGATCGGCGAGGGCAAACAGCTCCTGAAGCCTGGCCGCCTCGGTCTGAACCTGGCTCGCCAGAGATTCGACACTGCTGAATTCGACCTGATACTGCTGGTCGAGAGCCACAAGATCTCGCTCCGTCACCTCGAGCGCAGCCGCCTCCTCTTCATCCTCCCCTGCCAGGATCGCAAGGGTCCGTCCGGCCACCATGGCGTCCTCGATGCTGTCTGAACTCCAGACGACACCTCCCGGTATGGAAAGCGCCTGCATGTAGGCCTCGACGGCCTTTTGACCTGCCGATTGACGGGCAGCGTTAACGGCTATGCCGGTGCGAGCGATCAAGTCGCTCAGTCGGTCGAGGCTGGCCGACATCGAGGACAGCTCGAATGAAAGGTTTTGATAGCGCTCAAGCGTGACCAGCAGCTCTGCTTCGACCTGGTCTCGATTTGCCAAAGCGGCACTCACGAGCCCGTCGGCCTGTTCCTTGGCGTCCTCAGCCTGCTCGAGATCAGCCTGGGCATGCGCAACGAATGGTGCCAGCAACAGCACCAACAGGAACAGGACGGAAGTGGCGGCCGCTCGGCGACCGCCAGTGGACTTGGGGCCCATGACTCCCGGCGAAGGCTAAACCGCCGACCGGG
>CAZPIZ010000061.1:0-7836 GCA_964586615.1 uncultured Acidimicrobiaceae bacterium
ATTTCCCGGGAGGGGAGCCTCCTCGACGTCGCCGCCGATGTGGGTGTAGTCAAGAAGAGTGGAGCCTGGTTCACCTTTGACAACGACCAGCTCGGACAGGGCAGGGAGAATGCCAAGCGGTTCCTTCGGGAAAACCCCGAAGTGGCGATGCAGCTTCAGTCCAAGGTCTTCGAAACGGTCGGGCTCAACACCGACCCTGCCACGGCGGAGGTGTCAGAGGAAGTAACCGCTGACGATTGAGGCTCCAGAAGAATTGACTGAGCAGAGTTTCGCGTTCTCGGTGGCGAGTTCATGCGGTAGCATGCTTCCCAGACACACAAACCAACCTTTGAACAAGAACAGTGCAGCACTCTCCCTACAACTACAACGAAAGGTTCCGCCCAACAGGCTGAGCCAATCAAGTGCCTAGCGACCGGTTGCCGGTCAGAGAGTGCGCCATACCTGGCCAGGGACATCGCCTGAACAGACATCGTCTGACCAGGGATGGCCTCGACAGAGTGGCTTGTGTGCCGGGCCGAAAGGCTCGGCACAACTCGTTGTAGGGGAGAGCGGCACCGGAAGGCAGCGCCATGGAGAACTTCTGGATCGTGGCCATCGCCGTTCTGGCGGCGGGGCTTGCAGGGGCAGTTGGATATCTGGCGGCCAAGAACGGTGGTGGTCGCCGCAAGGCCGTCGAGATAGATGATGGTGATCCCGTTGGCAGCGCGCGTGTAGAGGCCCAGCGCCTCCTCGCCAGGGCCGACGAGGAAGGCAGGGCTCGGGCCGAAACCTTTCGAGAGCGGGAGGAGGCTGCCCTTGAGCATCGTCGGGTGGAATTCGACAGTATCGAAACCCGGTTGACCCATAGGGAAGAGACTCTCGAACAGCGTGCGTCCAACCTTGCACAGCGAGAGCAGATTCTCATCCAGCGTGAGGCTGAGACCGGCGTCCGCCAGCAAGAACTCGATCGTCTCCGGGAAACCGCCCGCGCCGAGCTCGAGCGGATCGGCGGGGTGGATGCCAAGGCTGCCAAGGAGGAACTGCTCGCACAGGTCGAACACGATGGCCGCCGCGACGCCATGATCCTGGTGCGCGACCTCGAAGTGAAGGCAAGGGAAGAGGCCGATCGTCGGGCCCGGCGAATACTGGCGACAGCCATTCAGCGCCTCGCATCCGAGGTCGTGACCGAGACGACGGTATCGGTGGTCAGCCTCCCCTCCGACGACATGAAGGGTCGCATCATCGGCCGGGAGGGCCGCAACATCCGCACCCTCGAGGCCGTGACCGGGGTCAATCTGATCGTCGATGACACCCCGGAAGCGGTGTCGGTGGCGTCGTTCGATCCCGTTCGCCGGGAGATCGCCCGTATCACCCTCGAGAAGCTTGTCGCCGATGGCCGTATTCACCCGGCCTCGATCGAAGAGGCTTTTGAAAAGGCCCGAACCGAGGTCGAGGTGTCGGTGCGGGACGCCGGCGAATGGGCCCTTCTCGAGGTGGGTCTCTCCAAGATGCATCCCGAACTGGTGACCCTGCTCGGTCGTCTGAAGTACCGGACCAGCTATGGCCAGAACGTTCTGAACCATCTGGTGGAATCGGCCCACATCGGCTCGATGCTGGCGAGCGAGCTGGGCGTCGATCCGGTGCCGGTGAAGCGCTCCTGCCTCCTGCACGACATCGGCAAGGCCGTTACCCATGAGGTGGAAGGGTCACATGCCCTGATCGGCGCCGAGATCGCCCGTCGGTTCTCCGAAGATCCGGCCGTGGTTCACGGCATCGAGGCGCATCACAACGAGGTCGAGCCCCGGAGCCTCCTCGCCGTTCTGGTCCAGGCCGCCGACGCGGTGTCGGCCGCACGTCCCGGGGCACGGCGGGAGGCTCTCGAGTCGTACGTGCGCAGGCTCGAGCGGCTGGAGTCGCTGGCGTCTGATTTCGGTGGCGTCAAGCAGGTGTTTGCCATGCAGGCTGGGAGAGAGGTCCGGGTCGTCGTCGATCCGGGCCAGGTGGACGATCTCGGTGCCAGCGACCTCGCTCGCCGGATCGCCCGCAAGCTGGAGGAAGACCTCCAGTACCCGGGTCAGATCCAGGTGACCGTCATCCGGGAGTATCGGGCAACCGACCAAGCTCGGTAGCGTCAATCTGGAGGCCAGAATGGGGTTGCCAAATGTCTGAAACAGTGATGCTTGCCCCCCCGGCTCGAAAGCCGGGGTCCGAGCGCCGGCCCACCCGGGCGGGTCAGCGCTACTTCATTCGTACCTTCGGGTGCCAGATGAACGAGCACGATTCCGAACGTATCGCCGGTTTGCTCGCCGGCGATGGCATGAACGCAACCCAAGACCTCGAAGCGGCGGATGTGATGTTCATCAACACCTGCACGATTCGAGAGGCCGCCGACAACCGGATGTACGGCAACCTCGGCCAACTCAAGGAATGGAAGGACCGCCACCCCGATGCCCTTCTTGTGGTCGGGGGATGCGCCGCTCAGAAGGATCGCGATCTTGTTCGCGAGAGGGCGCCCTGGGTCGACGTCGTGATGGGAACCAACAATCTCGACCGGATTCTCGACCTGATCGATTACGCCCAGGCTTGGGGCGGGATCACCGAGATTGCAGATGAGCTCCAGGCCATGCCTTCTTCGCTCCCGGTCAGGCGCGAGTTGGAGCACTCGGCCTGGGTCTCGATTCAGGTGGGCTGCAACAACACCTGCACCTTCTGCATCGTCCCGGCGGTTCGGGGGCCAGAGGTCAGCCGCCGGCCCGGTGACATTCTCAGAGAGGTGGGCGGCCTCGCCGCCGAAGGGGTGGTCGAAATAACCCTTTTGGGACAGAACGTCGACACCTACGGCCGCGATCTCGCCATCGACGGCAAGCGTAGACCTTTGTTCGCCGACCTCCTTCGCCAGGTCGGCTCTGTCGAGGGGATCCGCCGGGTCCGGTTTACCAGCCCCCACCCCGCCGATTTCCGGCCCGAAGTGGCCGCGGCCATGGCCGAGACCCCGGCGCTGTGCGAACAGCTCCACCTTCCGCTCCAATCGGGATCGGATCAGATCCTGGCCGCCATGCATCGGGGTTACAACACCGCCCGCTATCGGGAGAAGCTCGCTCTCGCCCGTCGCGAGATACCCGATCTGTCTGTTTCGACCGACATCATCGTGGGGTTTCCGGGAGAGACCGAGGAGGATTTCGCGGCGACACTTGCGATGGTCGCCGAGGCCCGATTCGACCAGGCCTTCATGTTCATCTTTTCTCCCCGCCCCGGAACCCGGGCCGCCGAAATGACCGACCGGTTCGTTCCCCACGAGGTGGTTCAGGAGCGCTTTGAACGGCTGGTGGAGCTCCAGAACCGGATCTCGCTCGAACTAAACCGGGAGATGGTTGGCAAGGTGTTCGAAGGCCTGGCCGAGGGACCGTCAAAGAAGGACGAGAACGTGGCGGCGACCAGGACCCGGGGCGGCAAGCTCCTGCATGTGCCAGGCCAGTATCGACCCGGTACGTTCCTCGACGTGATGGTCACCAGCGCCGCTCCCCATCACCTGATGGGACACCCGGTCTGACCCGACTCGTCGCCATCCTCGGCCCTACCGCCGCCGGAAAGAGTGAGATCGCCCTTCGTCTGGCTGAGGAGCTCGACGCTCCCATTCTGTCCGTCGACAGCATGCAGATATACCGGGGAATGGATATAGGGACCGCCAAACCGTCGTGGTCGGATCGGGAACGGGTCCGTCACTACATGATCGACCTGGTGGAGCCAGAGCATCCCTACACCGCCGCCGAGTTCCAACGCGAGGCCAGAGCCCTGATCATGAGCGATCGCCACCCGCTTCTTATCATCACCGGAGGCTCGGGCTTGCATTTCCGATCGGTGGTCGATCCGCTCAGCTTCCCGCCTCACGATCGTGTGGTCCGTTCCGAGATGGAGGCTGTCTCTGATCCGGTGGAAGCGCTGCTCGAGGTCGATGCGAGTGCAGGCGAGTTTGTCGACCTTGCCAACCCCCGTCGGGTGGTACGAGCACTCGAGGTATGGCACCTGACCGGGCAGACCCCCAGTGCCCGCGCTCAGGCCGAGGAGGGTGTAGCCCTCCGCGACTACGAACCGCTCTACGAATTTGTGGCGATGGGCCTGGATCCGGGATCGGAGATAGAGGCGCGGATCGTTTCCCGCACCGAGAAAATGAGAGAGGCCGGTCTGCTGGCCGAAGTAGCGCGACTGCGGGGGAGGCTGGGGCCGACTGCCGGGGGAGCCGTTGGGTACCGCCAGCTGATGCCTGTGCTCGAAGGGCGCCTCGACGAGGAGGACGCATGGTTGCAAGTCCGGGCGGAAACGCTCGGGTTGGCGAAGCGGCAGCGCACCTTCTTTCGCCGGGACCCGAGGATCCGCTGGGTAGCCTGGGACGACGCCATCGAATCTCGGTTGGCAAGTGTCCGTGCGGGGTTGGAGCTTTGATGCGGTTTACCAAGATGGAAGGCCTGGGCAACGACTTCGTCGTCGTCGACGGCTCGGTCGAAGTCAGCCCCGATTTGGTGCGTCGCCTGACCGATCGCCGCCGTGGAGTCGGCGCCGACGGCGTGCTTCAGGTCACCGTTGAACAGGGCATCGTGCACATGGGGTATTGGAATGCCGATGGCAGCGCCGCCGAGATGTGCGGCAACGGCCTCCGTTGCGTCGCCCGTTACGCCGTCGATAGGGGACTGGTAACAACCGAGAGCTTCACGGTCGTGACACCCGTGGGGGAGAGAGAGGTGACAGTTTCGGACGAGCCGCGGGTAGAGCTCGGACCGGTTGAGGTAGGTTCCAGCTTCGAGTTCGAGGGCTGGCTCTTCCATCGGGTGGGGGTGGGTAACCCACACGCTGTCGCCTTCGTGCAGGATCTGTCCCTGGCGCCCGTAGCCGAGTTGGGTTCGGAGCTGGAGAGGTTGACTCAGGGAGGAGTCAACGTCGAGTTCGTTCGGGTTGTCGACCGCCACAAGATCGAGATGCGGGTCTGGGAAAGGGGGATCGGCGAAACCATGGCCTGTGGCAGTGGCATGGTGGCCGCGGTCGGTGTCGCCCGTCACCTGGGGTTGACCGATTCGGAGGTAACGGTCAGGGTTCCCGGCGGGGACGGACTGGTTGAGTTGGACGACTCAACTTCCTGGCTGGCTGGTCCCGTCAGCTATGCGTTCACGGGCGAGATCTAGTCGTTTAGAGCGAACGGATTACGTTCACCACCCGACCGATCACCTCCACCCCGGAGTCGTAGGCGATCGGTTGCAAGGCCGGGTTGGCGGGTTCCAGGATTACCTGGGCGCCATTCCGGCGCAGTCTCTTGACCGTGGCTTCCTCGCCATCGATCAGGGCGGCGACAATCTCCCCGTTTGACGGTGATCCACCCCTCTCGATGACCACGAGGTCGCCGTCGAAGATGCCCGCTTCGATCATGGAGTCACCCTTGACCTTCAACATGAAGACCGGCCCCCGACCGACCAGGGAGGTTGGGAGTTGATAGACATCCTGGACCTCTTCGGTGGCGAGTATCGGTGATCCTGCCGCGATACGTCCCACCAGCGGCACCTCCCGCATATCGGTGGCCGGGTGGCGGGTCTTGGGGCTCGAGGTCCGGGTGGTTTGGGGGTCGAGAACTTCGATCGCCCGGGGCTTGGAAGGGTCGCGCCGGAGTAGTCCCGCCTTCACCAGAGCCGAGAGGTGGCTGTGGACCGTGGAGGGCGAAGAGAGTCCGATAGCTTCACCGATTTCCCTGACCGAGGGGGGGTAGCCCCGTTCCGCGACCTTCTCTTTGATGAAGTTCAGAACCTGGAGTTGGCGCTCGCTCAGATCTTGTGACGTGGGTCTTGTCTTCGGGCCGTCCGCTTTGGTCGGGCTCATTCCGGAAACCTCCGAACTGGTGTTCTACCCACGATAGCCTCGGGTTTCGCGAGAACCAAACATCTGTTCGTCAAACACCCGTTCGCTTGCCCTCCGCCTTGACAATCGAACAGACGTTCGTGTACTATCCGAACGTCAGTTCGGTTTCTGTCACACCCGTCACGTACGGTCCCAAGTGACAGAAAGTCCCAAGGGACTCAACGACCCGAAGGACGAAAGGTACGGAGGTAGGAGGAAGACGATGTCGCACCGCAAACAGTTGCTATCCCTCAGGCTGCTGATCCTCCTCATTGCGGTGGGTGCAGTCTTCCTCCTTCTCTCCGGCCGGGTCTCAGCTTCCACTCCGGCCCCCGAGCCTGTCAGCTACCGGGTCGAATCGGGCGACACCCTCTGGGCGATCGCCGGATCGATGGCAGGTCCCGACGACGATGTCAGGTCGGTGATCGGCGGGATCAAGGAGTTGAACGATCTGAGCGAAAGCTCGATCCAGCAGGGACAGGTACTACTTCTCCCGGCGCCATGACAGCCGCAGGTCGGTACCCTGCGGCCATGCGCTGTCCGATGTGTGGAGTTGAGGAGACCCGCGTCATCGACAGCCGTCCAGCCGAACAGGGGACCTCCATACGCCGGCGGCGGGCATGCGCCGAGTGCGGTCATCGCTTCACGACCTACGAACGCGGTGCTCCGGTTCTGTTGGTTCGGAAACGGAACGGAAGACTGGAGCCGTTCTCACCCCAGAAACTCCACCGCGGGGTGGAAGCGGCCCTTGCCGACCGGCCGGTGTCTCCGGCCGCTCTGGCCGAGTTGCTCGATGATGTCGAGGCGGCCGCTACCGCTCATGCTGGACCGATGCCTTCGGAATCCATTGGCCGCCTGGTCCTCGATGGCTTGCGGATCCTCGACGAGGTCGCCTACTTGCGCTTCGCGTCGGTATACAAGGACTTTCAGGGGGCGGGCGACTTCGGACGTGAGGTAGCGGCCCTTGAAGGTGAATCAGCCAGAGATGCCAGTGGTGTTAGAGATGCTCGCGAGGTCGGAAAGGATCCGGCCCCGCTCGGTGCTGGCGTCGTCAAACACCCCTGACAGGATGTCTTCTCCGGATTGGGCGAGAAGGCCCAGTTGCCCATCGAGGTCGGCGACCGCCGCCTCGCTCGTTGCCAGGTCGCCCAGCGACAAGGCGTCGAGGTAACGGATTCTCCAAGCCTCGAGGCCTTCGACGAATCCTCTCACCTGGTCGACATGAACCGCTAGCTCCGAGGAGGTTGGAAGGGATTCGACCATGTCGGCCAACCGGGTCTGCCAGGTAGCCGCCGCTGCCGCCGCCTGGGTGGGGTCGACCACTCCTACGAGGTCGGGGCTGTTCCAGAGTGGATTGAGCACCAGCCGGTAACTCAGGGCATCGCCGATCAATGACTCGAGTGCCAACGAACGCTGGGCGAGACTGGCGGCCGATTGACGGAGCACCTGCTGTTCGGTCCCGTCACCGAGCAGCGCGGCAGCGTCGAAGAGGTCCCTGGCTGCCGCGTCCACGGAGATGAGTGTCGATGTGGCCTCGGCTACGTCGGTGGTGACATCGGCCAGCACCGGCTCGAGCCCGGCGAGAGCGACTCCGAGTTGATTCGAGGCCTCGGTCAGGGTGTCTTCCTGGCGAGCCGCCTCGTGGGCAGGGGCTCGCACCAGGTTGGTCACGATGACAGCCAGGACCAGGAGCGAGATGGAGAGAGTCACGATCATCGATGTCGAGAGCCGGCCCTTGCCAAGTTTGGAACGAGCGATCACATGGGGCTTCCAACCCGTCAGGTCGATGTCCGGGATCAGTTGGCGGGCCCCCGTGCGTGGAGCGGGGACCGGTTGGGCCGGGGCCGCCGGGGCAATGCCCGGTGGGTATGGAGTTGGCGTGGGGTCCATGGTCACCACGATCTCGTTGGCCGGATCGAAGAAACCAAGACTCTCGAGGACCGAAACCTCGAGCAGATGGTCGTGGGCCGCGGTGCCCTT
>CAZPIZ010000061.1:7936-9306 GCA_964586615.1 uncultured Acidimicrobiaceae bacterium
TCGCTGGGAGCAGGCCCGTGGACGGGGCGGACCACATGCTTCGATCGGATGGACCGGGTCGAGTGCTCCAGCTTCTCGACGTGTCGGCTTTCCTCCGCCCCTGGTTTGAGCGACTCGAGCTCGATCAGGTCGCGCAGTCCTCGCCTGGCCTCGACTCCCCATTGCCGGCAGGAGGAGACGATGCCCTGGACGGTGTTGCGTCCCCACCATGTGACTTTCTTGACCAGCTCGGCGGTGGAAGATCCGAGTACCTTGGCCGTCGGCAGGGAGGATCCTTTGGCTTTGACCTCCACCTTTGGCCGGGCAACCGCCTGACGCTGCGGATTGACCTGACGCTGAGGACGCGCCGACAATATGCTTTTCCTGGGTGCGAGATGGCGACCGCCGCTACTAGGCCGCGAACGCGGGGTGTGGCTTTCACCTGGGAGGTGGTTGCCTTCGCAGTCGTTACAGTAAGTCGACTGTTGGGATGTAAGGGCCAATTCGGTTCTCCGTGGTTGGTCTCCACCCCGAAGGCCCCCACGTGTCGAATAAGAGTCAGATTTCGATTGTCAGATTTGGTCCAGCCGGTGCAGGTTAACCTCCGTCTCCTCGATCCCGGCGTATCTCCGCCCGCATCCGCCCACGAGGGTGACGCAGGGTTGGATCTGGCGGCTCGCCACGCGGTCGTGATCGCTCCCGGGGAGAGGGTTTCGGTTCCCACCGGGATCGCCGTTGCCATACCAAATGGATACGCCGGGCTGGTGCTCCCACGAAGCGGGAACGCCCGTCGTAGTGGAATCGGCCTGGTCAATTCGCCGGGCCTGATCGATGCCGGCTATCGCGGAGAGATAGAGGTGCTGCTGATCAACCACGGACACGAGCCGGTTCGGTTCGAACAGGGGGACCGCATCGCCCAGTTGATTATCGTCGAGGTGCCCCGGGTCAGCTGGCAGCAAACGGACGCCTTGCCCGAGTCCACGCGGGGTGATGGAGGCTTCGGCAGCACCGGAAGGTAGGTTGGCCGAGCCCGGGGCGCGGCCTAAACTCGCGGCTCTCCCCGAGTCAGGATTCTTTGGGGCTTTTGCGGAAGTAGCTCAGTTGGTAGAGCGCAACCTTGCCAAGGTTGAGGTCGCGGGTTCGAGCCCCGTCTTCCGCTCCCATCCGGCCTGGTTCAGCTGGCTCACGGCCGGCGCTGCGGCTGTGTGTGGCGACGTGGCCGAGTGGTTAGGCGCGGGTCTGCAAAACCCGTCACTCCGGTTCAATTCCGGACGTCGCCTCGAGGTCGGCAACGATGCAGACCACCGTGGGGCCCTTAGCTCAGTCCGGCTAGAGCGCTTCCCTGACACGGAAGAGGTCGACAGTTCAAGTCTGTCAGGGCCCACCACAGA
>CAZPIZ010000062.1:0-9275 GCA_964586615.1 uncultured Acidimicrobiaceae bacterium
GGGACGCCGGGGTCAGGGTGATGGGCAGGTCATCCCGCCGTTACCCGGTTGAGAAGGGCCGCCATCTGTTCACGGAGGACCGGGTCGGCCGGGCAAAAAGCGGGAGGAGCGGTGGAGCACCCGGTCGTGACACCAGCCGCGAACAGGGCGGCAACGTCGCCAGCGTGAGTGCTGGTCACATCCGGGAAGGGGTTAGCCGAGCCGGTCGGTAGCTGATACGCCCTGACCAGGAAGCTCGCCATCTGCTCTCTGGTGACGGGCTGGTCCGGACAGAAGAGGCCGGGAGCGCATCCGAGGGTTATGCCGGCCGCTGCGATCCGGTTGATGTCGGCTTCGTGGATCGAACCGGCGTCGTCGCTGAAGGTGTCTCCCCCCTGGTCAGGCAAGGACAGAGCTCTCACGAGGAAGCTCGCCATCTGGGCACGGGTGACGGCCAACTTGGGACAGAACCAATCGTTGAAGGGTGGGTTGCATCCGAGGGTGACTCCGGCTGTTGCCGCCCACTCGATGTCAGGCGAGAAAGGGTTGCCGTCATCGTCGGCAAAACGGCCGCTGAAGTCGTAGCCCGGCTGGTCCGGTGGACAGCTGAAGTCCGACGCCCTGAACCAACCGTCGATATCGGCGTAGATCTGGCGGTTGCCCAGAGCAACGACCAGCGACCCGTTGGCGTCAAGACGGTGGAGGTCGCCATGACCGTCGCCGTCGTAGTCCGAGATGCGCAGGACATCGGCCGTTCCGATGGCAAAGGGCAACTGCACGGTCTCCGTCGCCTGACCGTACGAACTGGCGGCCGTGAAGATTTGCATCGAGCCAGACCCGCTCACCGAGTAAAGGTCGGGCCTCCCATCCAGATCTCGGTCCCCGATCAGAACCCGTGAATCGGCTCCGACCGCAAAGGAACCTGCGAAGTCACTCGAGGTGTAGCCGGAAGCCCCGTCCCAGATCTGAAGCTGGCCACCCGAAATCGAGAAAAGATCGGCCTTGCCATCGGAGTCGTAGTCGGCCAACAGGTATGTGCCAGCGGGGTCACTCGGCGCTCCCGAGGTGACGGTACGGACCTGTTGGTAGAACGAATTGGCGTCGTGGATGTGAAGGGTCAGGTTGGAACCGCTGAAATCGAGGAAGACGAGGTCGGGCCGGCTGCCGTAGGTGGTGTTGCCGAATATCACCCGGCGGGTCAGGTCCGCACCGGGTAGTTGGTAACGGGCGAACCCGCAAATTCCGTGATCTGCCCACGATCCCATGATCTCGACGATCGGACCTGCGGTCGGATGCGTCTTGAGGCGGACCGAGTCGACCGCACCATCCCCGGTGAGATCGGCCAGAGCGTCGATGGCGCCGGATCGCCTGCCGCCCAGGGCGCTCTGGTGAATTACCGGAGCCTCGTTGAAAGGGGCGGTGCCGGCGAGTGATGGATAGGGCGACGGGACCGATCCATAGCCCGGGGTGGCCAGTGGACCCATCCATGAGAAGTGCATGGGATCCTTGCCGCCAATCCAGTTTCCTCCCCAACAGAATCCGGCCTGTCGCCAGGCATCGACGTACCAGGGCGGCATATCGGTGATCAGGTCGGGGGAGGTGGGGTTGGTGTGTGAATTGACGTCGATGGCTGCCCCGAAGGCGTGATAGCTGATCGACCGGCTCCCGTTGACCGTGCGTGCGGTGAAGCCGAAGGTTTCGCCGGAACGGGTGGAGTAGAACGATCCGGTGGCGGCCAGGTTGTTGGTCACCTGCTGGAAGGCAGGCAATGCCCGGTTGTGAACCGAAATGGTGAGCCCGCCGGAGAAGGGAACCATCCAGCGAACCAGCGCTGCCCGAGCCTGGCCGACGGTCCTTCCAAACATGGCTCCGACCGGGCCCCGAATCGGCTCCGAGTCCGTCAAACCGCCTCCGCGGCTGGCCAGGGCGGAAAAGCCCCGGGGGATCCCGCATCCATTCGATTCGGAGTAGGTCGCCTCGACCCCTCCACCGTTGTCGGCAATGGCGGGAGTGGCGAAGGGAAGGAGCGCGCCGAGGCACACAACGATGATCACGAAACGCTTCACAACGATTCCCCCCGGAAGGTCGGCTGCGGGGACCATAACGGTCGGGGTGGGCTAAGCCAGGTCGAAGGTTCGAGGTCAAACCTCAAACTTCGAAATTCAAACCTTCCCGAGTTGATCCAACACGAAAGCCAGGATGAATGCCTCTTCGTGCCAGGCGTCGTAACGGCCAGAAGGCCCCCCGTGGCCCGCTCCCATCTCGGTCTTGAGGAGGATCGGGCGGCTGCCCTTGTTGACGGCCCTGAGACGAGCGACCCACTTGGCCGGTTCCCAATACGCGACCCGGGAATCGTTGAGACCAGCGGTCGCAAGGATGGCCGGATAGTCGGCGGGAGCCGTGTGTTCGTAGGGGCTGTAGTCCTTCATCCATGCATACTGATCGGGAATGGCCGGGTTTCCCCATTCCTCCCATTCCCCGACCGTCAGCGGCATGCTCGGATCGAGCATGCTGTTGATGGCGTCGACGAACGGCACCTCGGCCACCACCGCAGCCCAAAGCTCGGGCCGCATGGTCGTCACCGCGCCCATCAAGAGTCCCCCGGCTGAAACCCCGCGGGCCGCGATGTGACCCTCCATGGCGACGCCGGTTTCGAGCAAGTACTCGGCCGAGGCGATGAAGTCGGTAAACGTGTTGATCTTGTTGCCCATCCGTCCAGCCTCATGCCAGAGGCGGCCCATCTCGCCACCACCTCTGATGTGCGCCACCGCAAATACCACTCCACGGTCGAGCAGGGTGAACTGGGACGGGTCGAACCAGGGATCGATGACCGACTCATAAGCGCCATAGCCATAGAGGAGGGTTGGAGCCGGAAGCACGAGACCCTTCTTATGGACCAGTGTGATAGGGATCTCGACGTCGCCGACCGGCGCCCAAATCCGGCGCTGCTCGTAAAGCGTCGGGTCGTAGTTGGGTACCGGGGTTTCCCTGATAACGGTCTGGGCTCCGCTGTCGAGGTCGACGTCGATCACCCTTCGGGGGATCAGGAACGACTCATACGTGAACCGGAAAGAGTCCGCCTCGTAGTCGAGGTTCTCGCCGACTCCCAGGCGATAGGCGGATTCCTTGAATGCAAGGTCGTAACTAGGGCCACTGTCGGGGATCACGGTGAAGACCGGGTTGCCGTGCCGGCGCCCGGTGACCACCAGATGGCGAGCGAACGGGAGCACCCTTCCGACCTTCACCAGCGGATCGTGAGGGATCAACTCCACCACCTCGGAGGTCGCACCGGCTCCGAACGAGATCAACCGTCCGTTGGGCGCGCCTTCGTCGGTCACGACCAACCATCGGCCGCGGTGGTGTTCGGCCAGGTATCGAACCCCGGGCGTACGGGGGATGAGCATCTCGGGCTCAGCCTCGGGATCGTCCGTCGGGATGATGCGTGTCTCAGAGGTGGTCGAACTGAGGGCTTCGATCACTATGAACCTGTGGTCACGGGTTCGGTCGAGGTCGAGGGAAAAACGCTCGTCGTCCTCCTGGAAAACCAGGGTGTCCTCGTTCTGATGTTGGCCAAGAACGTGCCGCCATACCTGATGCGGGCGGTGGGCGTGGTCGAGAGTCGTATAGAAGAACCGGGTTCCGTCGGCCGACCAGGCCCCGCCGTAATAGGTCCCTGCAACTTCGTCGCTCAGGTCCTGGTGGGTCTCAAGGTCCCGGAACCGCAAGGCAAAGGTCTCGTTGCCGGAATGATCAACCGAGTAGGCGAGGAGGCCTTGATCGGGATTGACCAATGAGAGTCCGAGATCGCAGAAGTCTCGATCACCGGCGAGATCGTTCTGATCGAGGATGACTTGCGGATCGCCGTCGGTGGTCAAGTGCCAGCGCAGAAATTGTGGGTATTGCTTGCCCTCTTCGGTTCGGCGGCCGTACCACCAATCTCCCCGGCGGGCGGGGGCAGACAAATCGGTCTCCTGAACCCGGGAGCGGGTTTCGTTGAAGATCGCGTCCCGAAGCGCCTCCAGGCGGGAGGTGGACTCTTCGGTGAACGCGTTTTCGGACTCGAGATAAGGAATCGCCTCGGGATCCTGACGATCACGAAGCCAGTGGTACTCGTCGATCCAAGACTCACCATGGAGGTCCATGGCAACGGGTCTTCGAGAGGCCAGGGGAGCTTGCACGGGCAGAGAATAGAGACCCCGGTTCAGTTCAAAAGGGTTCGGCAGGTCGCCGAGGTAAGTTGAGGCGGTGGCGGCACATTTTCCGGGTGACCGGTTCCCCGATGACCGTGGGATCCTCATTTTCGAGGCCCTGGTCCGCCGTGGAGCCGAATTTTGACCCCTCCATCCAACTTCGGTTTCGAGATCAGCCAGGCATGAAAACCTCCTCCAGGCTCGCCCCCTTCGGCTCGACGGTCTTCTCCGACATAACCCGTCGTGCCGTCGAGACCGGTGCCATCAACCTGGGGCAGGGCTTCCCCAACTTTGACGGTCCCGAGTTCGTCAAGGAGGCAGCCATCGCCGCCATCCGCGCTGGCCACGGACAGTACGCGCCGAGCGCCGGGATTCCCGAGTTGACGACCGTCATCGCAGAGAGATTCTCGGTTGCCACGGGTCTCTCGGGTGTCGATCCGGGCAGCAATGTGACGGTGACGTCGGGGTGTACAGAAGCACTGGCGGCGACGTTCATCGGTCTTCTCGAACCCGGCGACGGGGTGGTGCTTATCGAACCTACCTATGACGCCTATCCGGTGGGTGTGGCGCTGGCCGGGGCGGTGCCCAGCTATGTGACCCTGCGTCCTCCGGGCTTCGAGTTGGTCGCAACCGACCTCGAGGCGGCGGTGGACGACCGTACGAAGGCGATTGTCGTCAACACCCCCCACAACCCGACCGGCCGGGTGTTCACCAGATCCGAACTGGAGATGATTGCCGACCTTTGCCGGAGGCACGATCTGGTCGCCATCACCGATGAGGTCTATGAGCACATGGTCTTCGAAGGCGAGCATGTGTCGCTTGCCCAGCTCCCTGGGATGTGGGTCCGCACTGTGACCCTCTCCTCGCTCGGCAAGACCTTCTCGCTGACGGGGTGGAAGATCGGTTGGGCGGTGGCACCGCCTCACCTGACCGCCGGTGTCAGGGCTGCTCATCAGTTCTTGACTTTCGCCACCGCCACCCCGCTCCAACATGCCGCGGCCACTGCCCTCCGAGCTCCACGGAGCTACTTCTCCGATCTGGTGGCTTCGTACCGGACCAAACGTGATCTGCTGGCCGAAGGCCTCGACGGGATCGGGCTCAGGGTCTTTGTCCCCGAAGGCACCTACTTCATGATGGCCGACCACTCACGGTTTGGCCTTGGCGACGACGTGGCGTTCGTCAACCACCTGATCGATTCCGTGGGCGTGGCAGCGATCCCCCCGAGCGCGTTCTATCACCAGAAGTCGGATGCCAAGGACCTAGTGAGGTTTGCGTTCTGTAAAGACGAGGCGACGTTGAAGGAGGCCATCGAAAGGCTTAGGCGTCTGTCGGGCTAGCGGGTCCCAAGTCACAGGCCACAGGGTCGGACTTGAGACTCAGTCTTCCAACAGCTCTTCCAGCAACCGGAGGCCGGTTTCGATCTGGCTCAGTTCTCGGTCGTTTCTTCCACGCATCCGAACTGCCATCGCCCTGACCCGATTGGCCCGACCCCGGTTGAGCATCCGGCGCCCGGCCGGGGTGAGGCGGCTAACGACACTCCGGCCGTCGAGGGCGTTGGTCGACCGGCGGACCAATCCATCCTCTTCGAGACCCGACACCATCCTGGTGATGGCGGGACGGCTAACCCGTAGCTCCTCTGCTAGATCACCGGCCGTTAGCGGTCCTGCACTTTCGAGAAGGGCGAGGAGCTCGAGACGCTCGGCGGTCAGACCGGTTTCGCTCTCCACGTTGCGGAACTGACGGGCCCATTGGACGAGCACGGCTTCGGCCAGGTTGGCGGCCTGGTTGGTGGGGGTCCGTCGCAGTGGCGTTGGAAGTGAAGGAACGTCCATGATGCTTAACAGGGTAAACGAAGTGCTTAGTACCAGGCAGTCAGTACCAAGGACTAGTTCCTTGTATTGGGTACTCCCTACTCCCTACTCCCGACTTCTTTCTCAAACCCTTGACGGATTTCCCGTTCTTGAGATAGGATGGGCTCTGCCCAAGGGGCCGGCGCCCCGTGCTTCCCGCACGGACGCAACGTTCAGAACGCCATTTTGGGGTGTGCTTGCGCGTCTGCTAGCATTCCCTGTTGTCGTTCCGGAAACACCCCAAGGAGGCTCCCTTTGGCTTCGCGCGTCGCTGAGCGCTTGTCTTTCGCCAAGATCCCGGAAGTCCTTCCACTTCCTGATCTCTTGGCCGTCCAGCATGAGTCGTTCAAATGGTTCCTCGATGAAGGGCTGCGAGAGATCTTTGAAGAGATCTCGCCCATCGAGGACTTCACTGGCTCACTGGCTCTTGAACTGACCGATCACCGTTTCGGTGATCCACCCCTCTCCGTCGACGAATGCAAGGAGCGGGATCAGAACTATGCCCGTCCGCTCTTCGTCACCGCCCGGTTCATGAACCGGGGCACCGGCGAGATCAAGGAGCAGCAGGTCTTCCTCGGGGATTTCCCGATGATGACCGAGCACGGCATCTTCATCATCAACGGCACCGAGCGGGTCGTGGTTTCCCAGCTGGTCAGATCCCCGGGCGTCTACTTTGACCAGACCCCGGACAAGGGGACCGACCGGATGATCTCCTCCGCCCGCATTATTCCCGGCCGGGGAGCCTGGCTCGAGTTTGACACCGACAAGCGGGACACGATCGGGGTGCGGGTCGATCGCAAGCGTCGTCAGTACGTCTCGGCTTTCCTCCGCGCCCTTTCGATCGCAGAGACCGATCAGGAGATCCTCGATCTGTTCGATGGTGCCGAGTCGATTCGCAACACCCTCGAGCGTGACACCGCCCATGACAAGGACGAGGCGCTGGTCGACCTCTATCGCAAGCTGCGCCCCGGCGAGCCGACCACAGTGGAGTCGGCGAGAAACCTCATCCAGACCCTCTTCCGCAACCCCAAGCGGTACGACCTGACCAAGGTCGGTCGCTACAAGGTCGCCCAGAAGTTCAACGATGGCTCCGACACCGACACCAAGATGCTGCGCGACGAGGACATCGTCGACACCATCAAGTACCTCGTGGCCCTTCACGCCGGTAAGCCGACGATGGTCACCCATCTGGGAGTCGAGGTCAAGGTCTTCACCGACGACATCGATCACTTCGGAAACCGTCGCATTCGGACGGTCGGTGAGCTGATCCAGAACCAGGTGAGGGTGGGTCTGACCCGGCTCGAAAGAGTCGTCAAGGAGCGCATGACCACCCAGGACCCGGATGCGATCACGCCCCAGAGCCTGATCAACATCCGTCCGGTCACGGCCGCGATCAAGGAATTCTTCGGAACCTCACAGCTCAGCCAGTTCATGGACCAGCCCAACCCGCTGGCCGGACTCACCCATCGCCGGCGTCTATCGGCCCTCGGGCCCGGTGGTCTGTCTCGTGAGCGAGCCGGGTTCGAAGTTCGTGACGTTCACCCATCCCACTACGGGCGCATGTGTCCGATCGAGACGCCGGAAGGTCCGAACATCGGTCTCATCGGATCGCTGGCGACCTATGCCCGGGTCAACCGGTTCGGTTTCATCGAGACGCCCTATCGAAAGGTGGTTGACGGGAAGGTGACCACCAAGATCGACTATCTCACCGCCATCGAAGAAGAGCGCTACGTCATCGCTCAGGCCAACGCTCCTCTCAAGGAAGATGGCCATTTCCGTAATCCCAGGGTGCTGGTTCGAAGGGCCGGGGGAGAGCCCGACTCGGTGTCGCCGAAGGCCGTCGACTACATGGACGTCTCACCGAAGCAGATCATCTCGGTTTCGACTGCGCTGATTCCGTTCCTTGAGCACGACGACGCCAACCGGGCGCTGATGGGCTCGAACATGCAGCGTCAGGCGGTGCCGCTGCTCAGGTCCGATGCCCCGCTGGTCGGTACCGGTGTCGAGTCTCGGGCCGCTCGTGACTCAGGCGACATGATCCTGTCGCCCGTGGCCGGGGAGGTGGTTGAGGTCACCGGTGACCACCTCATCGTCAAGGACAAGGACACCAACCGCAAGCACACGATGCGCCTCGACAAGTTCGAGCGGTCGAACCAGGGAACCTGCATCAACCAGAAGCCCCTGGTCAGAGAGGGTGACAAGGTCAAGGCCGGCGACGTCCTCGCCGACGGCCCCTCGACGGAAATGGGTGAACTGGCCCTCGGGCGGAACCTGCTCGTGGCCTTCATGTCCTGGCAGGGCCACAACTTCGAGGATGCGATCATCATTTCCGAGAAGCTGGTCAAGGACGACATGCTCACATCGATTCACATCGAGGAGCATGAGATCGACGCCCGCGACACCAAGCTTGGTGCCGAAGAGATCACAAGAGACATCCCCAACGTGGCAGAGGAGATCCTTGCCAACCTCGATGAGGACGGGATCATCCGGGTCGGCGCCGAAGTCGGCCCCGGTGACTACCTGGTCGGCAAGGTCACTCCCAAGGGAGAGACCGAACTCACTCCGGAAGAGCGTCTGCTGCGAGCCATCTTCGGTGAGAAGGCGCGGGAAGTCCGAGACACCTCTCTGAAGGTGCCGCACGGCGAATCGGGCAAGGTCATTGCCGTCAAGGTCTTCAAGCGGGCGGAGGGTTTCGACCTTCCGCCCGGCGTGAACGAACTGGTTCGGGTCTATGTGGCCCAGCAGCGGAAGATCTCTGAGGGTGACAAGCTGGCAGGCCGCCACGGCAACAAGGGCGTTATCTCCAAGATCCTCCCCGAAGAGGACATGCCCTTCATGGAAGACGGGACGCCGGTCGACATCATTCTGTCGCCGCTGGGGGTGCCCTCCCGTATGAACCTGGGACAGGTGCTGGAAACCCACCTGGGGTGGGCGGCGGCGGCCGGTTGGAAGCCGTTCCGTTCCGACAGCCCG
Source organism: uncultured Acidimicrobiaceae bacterium (assembly GCA_964586615.1). Lineage (GTDB taxonomy): Bacteria > Actinomycetota > Acidimicrobiia > Spongiisociales > ZC4RG35 > DATEEG01. The sequence continues at coordinate 8,993 of CAZPIZ010000062.1, forward strand.
GCCGCAGGTGGCACCGGGTCATGGACCAAGGTGGCCACACCTGTGTTTGACGGAGCCAAGGAAGACGAGCTTGCGCTCGTGCTGACCAACTCGCTGCCCAACCGTGACGGTGTGCAATTGGTTGGCGAATCCGGCAAGGCGATCCTTCTGGACGGTCGCGCCGGTGAGCCGTTCGATATGCCCATCACGGTCGGGTTCATCTATATGTTGAAGCTGGTCCACCTGGTTGACGACAAGATCCACGCCCGGTCGACCGGCCCCTACTCGATGATCACCCAGCAGC
>CAZPIZ010000063.1:0-4016 GCA_964586615.1 uncultured Acidimicrobiaceae bacterium
ATCCCTACTGGGCGATCCCCACCGCCGCCAGTCCCAGGGCGATCTCTCGGTCCTCGACCAGATCGATCACCGGGTCACCGACAGAGCGCAACAGCACCATCCTGATCCCTTCCGCGGTTCGCTTCTTGTCGCGGCCGACGAACCCGAGGACGGATTCACGAGACAGGCCGGACGCCGAGACCGGCAAACCGAGCGAGAAGATCAGATCGGTTAACCATTGACCCGGGAACCCGTATCGGTCAGCCGAAACGGCCCCCGCCGCAACCATACCGACGGCTACCGCCATCCCATGTGGCATCCCGGCAGCCATCTCGACGCCGTGTCCGATGGTGTGGCCGAAGTTGAGGATCGCCCGCCGACCATTCTCCCGGAAGTCGGCGCTGACGACATCGGCCTTGACCTTGATCGATCGTTTCACCACCTCGTCCAGGGGAACCGACGCCCCATGACGCCCGAACTGCTCGACGAGAACGGGATCGGCGACCAGTCCGGCTTTTAGAGCTTCGGCCAGACCCTCCAGGCGCAGTTCGGCCGGGATGGTTTCCATAACATCAAGGTCGATGATGACCCTCGAGGGCAAATGAAAGACACCCACCAGGTTCTTTCCCGCCAGATTGATCCCGGTCTTCCCACCTATGGATGCGTCGATCGCCCCCAGCAGCGTCGTCGGAACCATCACCGACTCGATCCCACGCAGCCAGGTGGCAGCGACAAAGCCGGCCATGTCGGTCACCGCTCCCCCACCGACTCCGATGATGGTGTCGTGCCGGCCGAGGCCGACCTCGGCCAGCCACCGATATGCCCTCTCGACCACAGTCAAGGCCTTGGCCTCATCTCGATCCGGCAGCTGCATCAGCGGCGCGGTTCCAACTGCCTCGAAGACCCGTTGAGCCACCGCCGCCGCTCCGGGCTGGGTGAAGATGGCCGCTGTCATCCGGTAACCACGTTCTGGCAGGAAAGGATCGGGAAATCCGCGCCCAATCAGAATCTCAGATGTCATATCCGGCGTCGCCGGAGCCGTGATCAGGAGGCTTTCCACAGTTCTTCCAGCAGCAGGACCACTTCTTCGATGCTGGCGTCGTCGGTTGGCACGACATGGTCTGCGGCCGCCTCGTACGCACTGCGGCGGTCCTCAAGCATCGCCGCCAAAAGCTCCACTGTCTCGGCACCCTTCAACAGGTCACCTTTCAATAGGGGCCTACTCGATGGATCGTCGATCCGCGCTGCCAGGGTTGCCGGGTCGGCCTGAAGCCACACCACCGGCCCCGATAGCTTCATCGACCGAACGTTGCCATCGACGAGCACGGCTCCGCCCCCGGTGGCGACCACGGCATCTCCGACGACGGCAGCAGCTTCGATGGCGTGCGACTCGCGCAGCCGGAACCCCGCCTCGCCCTCTCGGGCGAATACTTCAGAGACCGAACGGCCCGCCTCTACCTCGACGAGTAGATCGGTGTCGAGGAAGGGGCTATCTGTCACGGCGGCCAGCTTCTGGCCGACGGCGCTCTTGCCGGAACCCATCATCCCGATCAACCACAGGGGCACTCAAAACCGCCCCAACCGGTCCCGGAACGCCTCTGCTCCTCGCCGGAAGTCGTCGACAGTGTCCCCTCCGAACATGCGCTGGCATTCCTGGGCGATCACGATCGCGACCATCTGTTCGGCCACCACACCAGCCGCCGGGACCGCGCAGGTGTCGGACCGTTCGTAAAAAGCCTGCTCGGCTTCCTTGGTGTTGACGTCGACAGTCGCCAGACCTTTGAGGACCGTCGAGATCGGCTTCATGGCTGCCCTGACCCGCAGCGGACCACCGATCGACATCCCACCCTCGGTGCCGCCGGCCCGGGTGGTGTGACGGACGAAGCCATCCTCGTAGAAGATCTCGTCGTGTGCCTCCGACCCGCGGCGTCGTGCCGACTCGAACCCGTCGCCCAACTCAACGCCCTTGATGGCCTGGATCGACATCAGCGCCTGCGCTAGCCGCGCATCGAGACGCCGGTCCCAATGCACATGACTACCGACGCCAACGGGAAGACCGTAGACCAGAACCTCAACGACGCCCCCCAGGGTGTCGCGGTCGGCCTTGGCTGACTCGATCTCGGCGATCATCGCAGAGGCCGCCTCCGCATAGAAGCAGCGAACAGGCGACTCGTCGATGGCCGCCAGATCCTCGACCCGCGGAAGTGGCGTCCCGGGTGCGCTTATCTTCCCGATCGAGACGACATGCGACAGCACCTTCACCTCGACCTCCGCTAGGAGCTGCTTGGCCAGGTAACCGACCACAGTGCGGGCCGCCGTTTCGCGGGCCGAGGCCCGCTCGAGGATGTCGCGGGCGTCACGGGTGTCGTACTTCATCATCCCGGCCAGGTCGGCATGACCTGGACGTGGAGCCGTCAGTTTCTTGCCCTCCTGGCTGTCCTCAACCGTGTCGGCGCTCATGGCCTCCTGCCAGCGGGGCCATTCTGAGTTGCGAACAATCACTGACACAGGCGAGCCAAGCGTCTTGCCGTGGCGCACCCCGGCCAGGATTTCCAACTGGTCTTGTTCGACCCGCATTCTCGCCCCCCGTCCAAACCCGAGGCGACGACGGGCAAGCTCTGCGGCGATGCCGTCGCCCGACACCTCCAGACCTGCTGGAAGGCCCTCGACGGTTGCGACCAGACCTGGTCCGTGTGATTCACCGGCGGTGAGGAAACGAAACATTTCAGCCCGAATGGTATCCGGGGCGCCGGACCGGTCAGGCCAGCAGGCTCGAAGAGAAGATGATGGCGGCCCAGGCCCCAAGTATGAGGGGAGGCCCATACGGGATCGCCGCCTTCCGCCCCTTGCCCATGAGCAACAGCGCCACGGCAGGAATTGCTCCCAGGATGGCGGTGATGATCAAGGCCCACGCCAGAATCCGGTACGCGCCGAACGCGGTGAACAGACCGAGCAACGCCGCCAGCTTCACGTCTCCGAACCCGAAGCCCTCGCCCCTGGCGGCCACAAAGACCAGCAATAGCAAGCCGAAATAGATGGCGGCGCCGGCAACCGCCCGGAGCAGGCTCCCTTCGCCCGTGTCGAGTGCGGCCCCGACAACGAGGAGCACAAAGCAAATAACGGATCCGGGATAGAGGATCCGATTGGGGATTCTGAAATGGTCGAGGTCGGTGACGATCAGGATCGCGGTTATCGCAACCATCGCCAGGTGGGCGACCAATGCCCCCCGAAGCCCGACGCTCCAGACCATACCGGCTGACGCCAGACCGACCAGGAGCCCGAGGGCAACTTCTCTCCATCGGGTCCGCCAGCAGGTACATCGGAGAGAGAAGGGCTCGCCGTCCTGGCCACAACGGGGACAAGTGAGCCCTATATGAAATTCCCGATCAGAACCGGCCTGCACCGCAAGACCATGCAGCAACGGCCCGAGGAGAAATCCGAAGAGGCCAATTAGGAAGACGGTCACAGGGGTTCGTCGACGTTAGCCATCCAAACTCTGGTGAAATTGCCTCGTGCCGGCTGAGAGCGCGGAGCAGATTCTCCAGGCTCGGTTACTCGTCGGCCGCGATCGCACTCATCCGGCGACGCTTGAGGAAACCGTGACCGGTTTCGTGGGAAGACCCCTGACCCTCTGGGTTCTCGTTGAGCTGGTCGAAGACGCGATTGAGGAAGGTATCGGCCGGATCCGTCGGCTTGTCAGAGTCGACCGGCTGCTCGGCCGTCGGATCGTCCTGGGCCGGCGTTTCTCCGGCCTCGGATGGTTCGGTCCACCAGCTCTGGTTGTAGGAGGCCGGCTGGGCGGGCTCCTTTATCTCATCGGGCTGGGTGTCGCTCTGCTCAAACACAGGCTCCGGTTCCGGCTCCGGTGAGCCGTAAGCGTTGTAAACCGGCTCGGCGGATTCCTGATGTCCGTAGTCGCTGATCGACTGTTCTGGCTGTTGGGTCTCGAGCTGTTGGGTTTCCGGCTGGGGCTCAGACATGGCTTCGGCCGGGACGTCTTCCACCGTCTCCCGCCAGCCAAACCCGGTTGATCCGGC
>CAZPIZ010000063.1:4116-9192 GCA_964586615.1 uncultured Acidimicrobiaceae bacterium
GCTTCCACCAGACCACTACGAACCAAGGCAGTGAGATCCTTGGCCACCCGGAATCGGGGGGTTCCGAGCCTGTCGGCCAATGAGCGGACCGTGGCCGAACCCTCAAACCCGGCGACGAGACGCCAGGTGTTGGGAGCCAGGGTGACGGGCTCGCCGTTGGGAGCCTCGGGAGTGATCCGAAGAGCAAGGTCGAGGCTCGGAATCACCGATTCGATGTCGGCCCACTCGGCGGCGCGGCGATCGGCTTCGGAGACGCAAAGTTCTACATCAAAGGCAGTATCGGCCCGGTAGCGAGGCGCCACGTCTACGTTGAACACGAACTGGCCCCTACCTGGCTTGCGGATTCGATAAAGGCTCTCGACCACTTCCTCACGGAAGAAGTCGGCAAGTACATGGTTGCCACCGATATCGGAGGCGACATCATTCAGGCTCCGGCCGCTTACCTCGGCGGAACGCAATGCCTCCTCCCCGACCAGCTCGGAACCGATCAGCTGGCGGCGAAGATCTTCATCGCTGGCAACGGTGGCAAGCGCCAGAGAGCCGTTGTTGAGATAGACCCTCCCATGCAGATCGGGGGAATCGACTCGAAGACAGCCCGACTTGTACGAGCGTGCCAGAAGCCGGAGGACTTCCTCCAGCGGAAAAACATCGAGATGCCCTGTCAACGACATTGCCTAACCCCTTTTCCAGGTATTGCCCGTTGGATTCGGCCTCTTTGGACTGGGCCTTAAGCATTTTTAGCAGCTTTTCTCATGACCTCAACTGGCGGGTTTAGGCCGGTCCAGATCCGAAACGATCGGGCGGCCTGAGCGACGAGGAAATCAAGGCCTTCGACGGCTGGCAGGCCCTCTTTTCGAACCATTTGAACCGCTGGGGTGGTCACCGACCCGTATGCCATGTCGAAAAGGCCGCCAGAAGTTGCCAAGACGGCAACGGGTAGGGCTTCGCCTTTCATGCCGATCGGGGTGCAGTTGACCACCACGCTGCCGACCACCGGGACTTCCCAGCGAATCTCACCCACGGTGAGCCCCAGTCGCTGTCCCAGTTCGGCCCCGGCCCCGAAGCGCCGAGCAGCGAGGTAGATAGGGCGATCGGCCAGAGCCACGCACGCCGCCGCCGCGGCTCCGCCCGCCCCCAGTATCAAGACCGGACCGATGGTCGGCAACTCTCCCCAGGCGTCGCCTATCCCTCCGATGTCGGTGCAAAAGCCCCATACAACGTCGTCGATCAACGCCACGGTGTTGACCGAGCCGGCCCTGGCGGCATCGATTTCGAGGCGATCGCACAGATCGGCCGCTAGACCCTTGTGGGGCATCGTCACGTTGAAGCCGGCCAGCTCTCCCGACCGGACCTCGTCGAATGCTGCCCGGAGGCCGTGGTCGTCAACCCGCCTTGCCTTGTAAACCCCGGATAGGCCGGCGGCAGCGAGGGCGGCGTTGTGGATCGCCGGCGACCTGGAATGCGATACGGGATCGCCGAGGACGGCAAGCTTCACGCCCCGTTCCTCCAGCAGAGAATCTGGCTCCCCGCAAAGGATCTGGGCCTCAGGGCAGGATTCCTGCGGCGCGGGAACGCTCGATGTTTGCCAGGTGCTCCTCGTAGGTCTCGGCGAAGGCATGACCCCCCTCGGCCGTGGACAGCACGTAGAAGAAGAAGTCCGTGGCGGGCGGAGCCGCAGCCGCTTCCAGCGACGCTCGCCCGGGAGCGCCGATGGGAGTTGGGGGCAGCCCGGCGTACTTGTAGAGGTTGTAGAGAGACTCCGACTCGTTATTGAAGAGAGCGGGGTCTCTCGTGTTCAGGCCGTAGAGGACCGAGGCGTCGATCTGGAGAGCCATCCCCTCGGAGAGTCGATTGAAGATCACACTCGAGACCAGCGGGCGCTCGTCGGCCACCCTGACCTCCGCCTCTATGAGGCTGGCGATAATGATCCCCTGATAGGAATCGAATCCGGCGTCGGTGATGCCGGTCCAGTCGACCCCGCCGACCCGCTCCTGCATCGTGTTGGCCAGCACCTGAAGGATCTCCGATGGAGGTGAGTCACGCAGGAACTCATATGTGTCCGGGAAGAGCAGACCTTCCCAGTCGCTCAGGGTGGTTTGCTCGGGCATCACTCGAAGCTCGGTGGCGACCTCACCGTCGAGCAACGCCGTCTCAAACTCCTCGGGCTCCCGCCCCGATGCCTCGGCCAGGATCATCATGACCTCCGAGACCCGGAGTCCTTCAGGAATGGTCACCCGGTATGCGTCGGCGATCGGGCCTCTCAAGAGGACCGGGAGCACGGCATCGACGTCCATGCCGGTGACTAGCTGATAGCTCCCGGCTCGAAGCTGATTGGCAATCCCCTGGTCCCTGACCTCGAGCTCGAACTCATTGGCCGATCCGATCACCCCGGCCTCGGCCAGGATGTTGCCGATCTGGCGGGCGCTGGCACCGGGTGGGACGGTGATTTCGACATCGAGATCGGGTGCCACCGACACGTCGTCGGGCCCGTCTGCGCTGTCGCCAACGGCTCCACCGATCATGCGGGCCAGTCCGGTGGCTGTAAATACCACCACGAGCGAAGTGACTCCCACGCCAAGGAGGACGCGGAGCCACCGATTCGAGAGGAGGGAAGAGGGACTCATAATGGTCGGTCCAGGAACGCCTGGAGGATAATGGCGGCCGCGACCTTATCGAGACTTTCCCGGCGAACCCGGCGCTTGGCCCCGGCCTCCAGCATGGCCTTTTCGGCGGTAACCGTGGTGAACCGTTCGTCTACATAGCTCACCTCGACGCCGGTAGCCAGGGTGATTTCGGCGCCAAATTGGCGAGCGGCGGCGGCTGCTGGCCCCTCGCTTCCATTTAACGACGTCGGTATCCCTACGACTATCTCCTTGATTTCGTACTCGGAGACAACTTCGGCGACCCGGGCCACAGCCCTTTCCCTGGCAACCACCTCGAGAGGTTGAGCCGTCAGTCTGAGTGCGTCGGAGACGGCGATGCCAACCCTTCGGGTTCCGTGATCCAGACCGAGCACCCGCCCACGACTCGCGCCCGGGATCAGGCCCTCACGAACCATTTAGGCCCTCACGAACCATTTAGGCCAGTCAGGCGGGCGGCGGCAGTCTCGTGAGAGGCGGCCAGAGCTGCGTCGAGTTGTTCACCCTGGGGCCCGCCGGCTTGGGCCAGTTCAGGATCGCGGCTCCCACCACCACCGAGCAGCTTGGCGCCGGCGGCCACGACCTCGCCGGCTGAGATTCCCTCTCCCACCAGATCCTTGCTGGCGACTCCAACCAGCGACCCCTTGCCACCAAACGTCGAGCCGAGCACCACCAGGCCCCGGCCCAGTCTGTCACGCGCAGCGATAGCAAGGAGACGGAGTTGCTCGGCGTTCAGATTCGGCCAGCTCGCAACCAGAAGCTTTGCGCTCCCCAGCTGCTCGGCTGTGCCAACCAACTCAGCGGCGGCGGACGCTCGATCGCGCTGACGGTACGCATCGAGATGATCTTCCATTTCCTCGACCCGGCCCAATAGGCTTCGGACCCGATCCGGGACCTCTCCGGGCGCCGCCCGCAGAAGACCTGCCGTCTCGTCGATGCTCGATCTCCACTCGGTAATGTGCTGATAGGCGCTTTCGCCGGTCAGCGCCTCGATCCTGCGTATGTTGGAACCGATCGACGACTCACCGAGAACGATCAGCGGTCCCACCTGCCCGGCGGTGTGGGTATGGGTGCCGCCGCACAGCTCGGTGGAGAATTGACCGATTTTGACGAGCCTGACCGTGTCTCCGTACTTGTCACCGAAGAAGGCCAGAGCCCCCTGCCGCTCGGCGTCCTCTTTGGTGGTGATGGTGGTGGTGACGTGACCGTTTTCGATGAGTCGGTGGTTGGCGAGTGACTCGATCTCGGCTACCTCGGTCGGTGCCACGGCCGAGAAATGCGAGAAGTCGAAGCGGAGCCTTCCCGACTCGACCAGTGATCCCGCCTGGTGGGCGTGGGTGCCGAGGACCTCTCTGAGAGCCCAGTGGAGGACATGAGTACCGGTGTGTGACTTCCGGATACGTTCCCTGCGCGGGCTATCGATGACCAGGTCGGCAGTCTGCCCCGCCTGGATATATCCGGAGGCAACCTTGGATCGATGACCGTGGAGACCCTGGAGGGCGTGGCGGGTGTCGAAGACAGCCAGGGCTCCGGTTTCGGTGGTCATGGAGCCAGTGTCACCGACCTGGCCGCCGGATTCGGCGTAGAAGGGAGTGACATCGAGAAAGATCTCGACTTCCTGGCCGTGCTCGGCCCTCTCGATCATCTCCCCGTCGCGCATGATGGCGAGGATCCGACCGGTGTCGTTCTCGGTTTCATAGCCGGTAAAGACGGTCGGTCCGGTCTCGTCCATGACACGGCCATAGAGCTGGCCTGCCACGGCGGCATCGCCTCCCCGCCAGGCCTTCCGCGCCCTGGTGCGCTGGTTCTCCATCTCCTCGCCGAAACCAGCCAGGTCGACTTCAACTCCACGTTCGGAAGCGATCTCGGTGGTGAGCTCGATGGGAAACCCGAATGTGTCGTGAAGCTTGAACGCCACCGCCCCGGGAAGGGTGTCCCTTCCTTCCAGTTCGGTATCCAACAGCTGATGACCGGATTCGAGGGTCCGCCTGAACCGCACTTCCTCACGTTCCACAACAGACAGGACCATGTCCCTCTTGGTGGTTAGCTCCGGATAGGCCCCGCCCAAGGTGTCGACGGTGGCCTCGACGAGGTGGGGAGTGATGAGGTCCTTTCCCTTTAGCTGCCAGGCATGGCGCACCGCCCGGCGGATCAGTCGCCTCAAGACATAGCCACGACCTTCGTTCGAGGGAACCACCCCGTCCCCGATCAACATCGTCATCGACCGGCCGTGGTCGGCCAGAATGCGAAGGGACACATCCGAGAGGGGGTTCGACCCGTAGGCGACGTCGGTGGCTCCGGAGGCGGCGTCCAGGATGGGGCGGATGGAGTCGGTCTCGAATATCGAGTCGACACCCTGAAGGATCCCGGCCATTCGCTCCAGACCCATCCCGGTATCGATGTTCTTGGCCGGCAGATCCCCTATGACGTGATAGGG
>CAZPIZ010000064.1:0-9145 GCA_964586615.1 uncultured Acidimicrobiaceae bacterium
CGAATTCAAACGTCCCCCATGTGGAGGAAACTGATCCAGAAGTAGCCGAGGCAGAAGCCGAGGCCAATGTGGCTGAGCCCGAAACCGCGCCCACCGATGGCGCGGAGGCGGGGGTGGGGGAGGATGAGCGTTAAGTGGCCAAGGTCCGTATCTACGAGCTCGCTCGCGAGCTCGGGCTTGAATCTAAAGAGGTCCTAGAGCGGGCACAGTCTCTCGGTATCGAGGCCAAGACCGCCTCTTCCAGCATCGAGGAATCCGACGCGGATCTGATCAAGCTGGCGATCGCCGAATCCAGGGCTCCGGCTACCGAGAGCACGCCGGAACCAGCTCCTGAACCCGAACCGGAGCCGGCGGCCCGAGACTCGTTGGTATCTGAGCCAGAACCGGCACCCGAAGAACGTGAGATCCGGGTGGTATCCATCACGGAGGGTGCTTCGGTGGCCGAAGTCGCAGAAGCCCTCGGCGAGAGCCCTGCTTCGACCGTCAAGGCACTGATGGAACGCGGTGCCCTGGTCGGTGCCGGAGATGCCATGCCGGCCGAGCATCTCGAAGCCGTGGCCGAGCAGTTCGGCGCCATGGTCGAGGTGGTGCGCAAGGTCGATGCGGGTCCGGCTCGCAAGGAGCGCCGCCAGTACGACGACGACCCCAACGATCTGTCTTCCCGACCCCCGGTGGTGACCGTCATGGGCCACGTCGATCATGGGAAGACCACGCTTCTCGACACGATCCGAAAGACCAAAGTCGTAGCCGGGGAGCAGGGGGGAATCACCCAGCACATCGGCGCCTATCAGGTCGAGGTGGCCGGCCGACTGATCACCTTTATCGATACGCCGGGTCATGCGGCATTCACCGCCCTGCGGGCCAGAGGGGCCGACGTCACGGACATCGTGGTTCTGGTGGTGGCAGCCAACGACGGGGTAATGCCCCAAACCATCGAGGCAATCAGCCATGCCCGAGCGGCCAATGTCAAGCTCATCGTGGCGATCAACAAGGTCGATCTGCCGGGGGTCGACCCGTTCCGGATCCGGACGATGCTCACCGAGTTCGGAGTCGTCACAGAGGATCTCGGTGGCGACGTACCGGTGGTGGAACTGTCGGCTTTGACCGGCCAGGGGGTCGACAACCTGCTCGAGATCATCGACCTGATCGCTCAACTCGAGGACTACCGCGCCAACTCCAAGGTGCCCGCGTCGGGTGTCGTGATCGAGGCGCAACTCGACCCGGGGATGGGGCCCACCGCCACCGTCATAATCCAGCGGGGAAACCTCCACGGCAGTGACGCCTTCGTCGCTGGCGGCGCCGCCGGCCGGGTGCGGGCAATGATGGATTGGGCGGGCGGTCGAATGAAGGAGGCGGGGCCTTCGACGCCAGTCCTCATCATGGGATGGTCCGACCTTCCGACCGCTGGCGACCACTTTGAGGCGGTGGCGAGCGACCGCGAAGCCAGGACCATCGCCGCCGGCCGCATGCAGGCTCAACGGGACGCAGCTCTCAGCACCCCGGCTAATGCCCGCGAGCGGCTCGCCAGTTTGCTGGAACAACTCCGGGCCGACGAGGCCGAGCTGCGTTTGATCGTCAAGGCCGACGCCCATGGATCGCTCGAGGCTCTCATGGAGTCCATTACCAAGATCAAACGGGAGGGCGGCCGTATCGAGATCATGCACGGCGCCGTCGGAGGGATCAACGAAAACGACGTCAAGCTGGCCGAAGTGACCGAAGCCGTTGTTGTCGGATTCAATGTCAGACCCGACGGCAAGACCCGCCGCCTGGCCGAGGAGAAGGGCATCGAGATCCGAACCTACGGGATCATCTACGAGCTCCTCGAAGAACTCGAACAGATGCTGGTCGGCCGTTTGGCGCCCGACGAGGTCGAGGTGGTTCTCGGCAATGCCGAGGTCAGGGCCGTTTTCAAAGTGCCACGCATCGGTGCCATTGCCGGCTCCTATGTGACGGAAGGCGAGATCGTTCGCAACGCCAAGGCTCGCTTGTTGAGAGACGGAGTGGTCGTCTTCGACGGCGTCATCTCGTCGCTGCGTCGTTTCAAGGACGACGTGCGGAGCGTCTCCTCCGGGTTTGAATGCGGTATTGGTCTGGCCGGCTTCAACGATGTCAAAGAAGGCGATGTCATCGAGGCGTACCAGATCAAGGAAATCGCCCGCGAGTAGCTCCCGCTATTAGGGGCCATTCGAGACAATGCGTGCCGCCGCGCTCCGATTCGAGCTCCATATCCCAGGCTCTCAGAGCCTCAAGGAAAAACGAGCCGTCTTGCGGCCGCTGGTCGAGGGGCTTCGCCGTCAGCTATCGGTGAGCGTTTCCGAGGTGGACCACCAGGACACCTGGCAACGGGTGGGACTTGGTGTGGCGGTGGTGGCACCGGACGGGGGGCGGTTGGAATCGCTGATCGAGCGGATTCGTCGCTACGTTGACAACTACCTCGAGGTGGAGGTCTATGAGGTGGCCGTCTACTACATGGAGGAGTCGCCCTTAGGTGGGTCGAACCGGCCGGAGGTCGACAATGAGTAAGCCCTCTTACCCCCGATCGCGAAGGGTGAACGCAATCATTCACGAAGTTCTTGCCACAGAAATCGAACGACTCACGGATCCAAGGCTTGGTTTTGTGACCGTCACCGGTGTCGATGCTGCCCCCGATTTGCGACACGCAACCGTCTTTGTATCGACGGTGGACACAACCCACATCGGTGACACCCTGAAGGGCCTGACTGCGGCGGCGCCACGGTTGCGGGCCGCCCTGGGCAGGGAGATTCGCACCAAGTACACGCCGGAGCTGGAGTTCAAGGCGGACATGGGTGTGATTGAGGGTGAGCGCATCGAAGCCATCCTGCGCGAGATCGGCAATGACAAAACCTCTTCCCCAGACTTGGAGAAACAGGATCCGAAGGTCGGGGATAACCATGCCTGACGCGTTGAACGATCGGTTTCCAGATCTCGAGGAGGCAGGTCGGCTCCTGGCAACCGCCGACGAGATCGTCCTGACCTGCCACGTTGGCCCCGATGGCGACGCCATGGGGAGCATGCTGGCGGTGGCGGCGGCCGCGGTTGACGCCGGGAAACGTGTCTTTCCTTCCTTTGGGCCCCCCTTTGGGTCGACCCCGGCTTTCCGGTTTCTGCCCGTCGAATTGCTGGTGCCGCCGGATCAGGTCCCGGCGGAACCCAAGGTCATGGTGAGCTTCGACGCCGGGAATCTCGAACGCCTTGGCGGTATGGCGGCTATCGCAGTGAGAGCCGAATGTCTCATCGTGGTTGACCACCACGCCGCAGGGTCGGACGGATTCGGGCATCTAAACATCGTCGATCCCCGGGCGGCGGCGTCGGCGGAGTTGGCGTATCTCCTGATCGAGGCGGCGGGATGGAAGGTCGATGATCGCATCGCCACCAGCCTGCTCACCGGTCTCGTAACCGATACCGGCCGGTTTCAGTACTCGAACACGAGCCCGGCCACTCTGAGGCTGGCGGCCGACCTCGTGGCCGCCGGGGCCAAGCCGGAGATCATCGGCCAGCACATCTACGAAGAGACCCCTTTCGGCTATCTGGCGGCGGCAGGGAAGGTGATGGGAAGGGCGCAATTGCTGTCGGAGGTGGGGCTGGTCTGGTCGGTCCTGCTTATGGAAGATCTGGCGACTGCCGGGATCGGCTTGGCCGACACCGACCCGCTCATCGATCTGATCCGGCTGCCTGCCGAAGCCGGGGCCGCGTTGCTTCTCAAGGAGCACGGGCCTGGTGAGTTCAAGGGAAGCCTCCGGTCGAGGGGGGTGGCGGACGTCGGGGCCGTAGCACATGCCCTCGGCGGGGGCGGGCACCGCAATGCAGCAGGCTTCACGTTCCTTGGTTCGCCGGAGGAGGCAGTCGCGGCGGTTCGTGCCTTGCTGACGCGCTGATGGCGGCCGCGCCTCGTGAGGGTCTGCTGGTGCCTGAGGGTCTGCTGGTGATCGACAAACCCTCGGGTCCGACGTCCCACGACGTGGTGGCCGAGGTCAGACGAGCGGCCGGAATCAAACGCGTCGGGCATGCCGGCACACTCGACCCACTGGCCACCGGAGTGGTGGTGGTCGGAATGGGGCGTGCGACCCGCTTGCTCCGGTACGTCCAAGACTCACACAAGGAATACGTGGCGCTGGTTCGTTTCGGTGTCGGCACCGACAGTCTCGATGCAGATGGTCAGGAGATCTGGCGTGAGCCGATGCCGGTGACCCAGGAGCAAGTGTCGGACGCCCTGTGGAGTTTTCGGGGGACGATCGAGCAGGTGCCACCGATGGTGTCTGCGATCAAAATCGGCGGCAGGCGTCTCCATGAGCTTGCCCGCGCCGGTGAGGAGGTTGAACGGGAACCACGTCCGGTCGAGGTCTACAACCTCGAGCTCCTCGATTTCGAGAAAGGTGACTTCCCGTTGACGACCCTTCGGATCGAGTGTTCCAAAGGAACCTACGTGCGGGTGCTGGCCGATGACATTGCAAGGACTTTGGGCGGCCGGGCCCACCTCGAAGGCCTCCGCAGAACCAGAGTCGGTTCTTTCGGGCTCGACGCCTCTCTGACAGTCGAGAGCCTGGACCGATGGGAAGAGTCTCTCCTGCCTCTCGTGGCTGCGGTCGGAGACATGCCCCGTCTGGTGGCAGACGAGGATCAACGGTTGCGGGCAACCCACGGGAGACCGTTGGAGGTGGCCGGGATGGAGGGGCCGGTGGCGGTCGTGGATTCTGTCGGTGACCTGGTTGCGGTGTATGTGGCCGGGGACGGTGTGGCGCGGCCGGAGGTTGTCATCTCGTGATCGTCTTGACCGGTCCTCCATTCGAATGGGAAGTCGGAGCGGATACCGCCGTGACCATCGGCGTCTTCGACGGCGTCCACATAGGCCATCGCCGGGTCATCGCCGACCTGATCGCCTTGGCTGAATCCTCCAGCCTCAGTCCGACCATCGTCACGTTTGACCCACATCCCCTTTCGATTCTTGCGCCCGAGCGGGCCCCGAAGATGCTGACCAGCGTTTTCCAGCGGGTCGATCAGTTCCGCCAGCTGGGTGTGGAGATTGCCGGGGTTCTCGACTTTCCCGACATCCGGGACCTCCTGCCCGATCAATTCTGTGAAGAGGTGCTCTTTCGAGCTCTCCGGGCCAGACGGGTGGTGGTGGGGGCGGACTTCCGTTTTGGACGCGACCGTGGGGGAGACGCCATTTTGCTCGCACAAGAAGGGGATCGTCTCGGCTTCGAGGTCTCCGTTGTCGATATGTTCGGGTATCTCGAGGGTGTGGTCTCGTCGACCAGGATCCGCCAGCTGATAGGCGAAGGCCAGGTCGAAGAAGCTGCCGCCCTGCTTGGTCGACCTTACGAACTGACCGGTCAGGTGATCGAAGGAGACAAGAGAGGGCGCACCATCGGGTTTCCGACCGCCAACATCGCCGTTCCGCCTGAGCGACAGCTGCCGGGGAGCGGGGTCTATGCAGGGACTGCGATGGTGGGTGAGGAGGTCTACCAGGCTGCAATCAACGTCGGCACCCGTCCAACCTTCGATGGTCGGGGGATCATGATCGAGGTCCATCTGCTCGACTACTCGGGAGACCTGTATGGCCGATCCATGGCGGTATCGTTCAAGGCATGGCTCCGGGATGAGTTGCGCTTCGACGGGGTCGAAGCCCTGACAGCCCAGATCCGCCAGGATGTTGAGAGGGCCCGGGAGGTGCTAAACTGAGGGTGTTCCCCGTTGATTTCAGGTTTCGCGCGTCATGAAGAGCACACAAGAGATCGTTTCCGAGTTCGGCCAACGCGAAGGCGACACCGGGTCGCCCGAAACGCAAGTGGCTCTGCTGACCGAGCGAATCAACCATCTGACCGAGCATCTTCGCCTCCACAAAGGCGACCACCACGGTCGTCGGGGACTGCTCATGATGGTTGGTAAGCGGCGTCGGCTCCTCGATTACCTGCGCAGCCAGGATGTTGAGCGCTACCGAAAGCTGGTAGCCCAACTGGGCCTGCGCCGATAGAGACTTCGGGCGGGAGCGGCCAGATGGCCGTTCCTTCCCCAGTACGGCGAAATGTCCGGGCAGCCCCGGACCCGTACGCCGGATTATCTACAACTGAATACTCACAACTGAATATGGACATCAACAGGTATGGAGATTGGTCGGTTGCTAGTTGCGATCGCTGAGCAATGGTCAAGAAAGGCCAAAGGTCACTGCTCAGAGATGACAACTGGTAACGGGCCGCTCCACGTAAAGCAAAGGAGCACGTAGTGCCCGAAATCACAGTCCAGGGCCTGGTCGGAGGGAAGGAGATATCCCTTTCGACAGGCAAGCTTGCCCTGCAAGCCGATGGCGCCGTCCTCGCCCGTATGGGTGAAACGGAAATGCTGGTCGCAGCAACCGCCAACAAGACCCTTCGGGAAGGAATCGACTTCTTCCCACTCACCGTCGACTTCGAAGAGCGTATGTACGCCGTCGGAAAGATCCCCGGTTCGTTCTTCCGGAGAGAAGGGCGAGCAACCGAAGCTGCCACGCTGGCCGCTCGTCTCATCGACCGGCCCCTCCGACCTTCGTTCGCCGAAGGTTTCCGTTGTGAGACCCATGTCGTGGCGCTCACCCTTGCCGTCGATGGGGAGAATCACGATGTCATTGCCCTCAACGCTGCCTCTGCGGCTTTGCTGATCTCCGGGATCCCCTTCGAAAGCCCGATTGGAGCCACCCGGCTGGCCTTGAGGAAGGGCGAGTGGATCGCTTTCCCGACCCTCGAGGAGATGGCCGAATCGGTATTCGAGATCACCGTCGCCGGTGGTCGCAATGCCGATGGTGGTATCGACATCATCATGGTCGAGGCAGGCTCCACCCTTGATGGCCTCCGTCTCATTGCCGCCGGCGATCCACCATCCGATGAGGCGACCGTGGCTGCCGGGCTCGAACTGTCCAAGGTTTCCATAGGCGAAGCGATCGATCTGCAGTTGAAGCTGGTCGAGCGGGTCGGTCGTAAGGAGGCCACCTGGCCGGTCGCCATCGACTACTCGCCCGAGATGTACGACCGGGTCGACGCTGCCGCCCGTCCCAAGCTTGAAGACGTCATCCGGATTCCCGGTAAGGCCGATCGGAACGAGGCCGAAGCCGCCGCCGCCCAAGCGGTGGCCGAGGAACTCGCCATCACCGATGAGGAAAAGGAAGCGTTCAAGCGGGCGTTCAAGAGTGTCCTCAAGGACATGATGCGGGCCATGGTGGTCGAGCAAGGAGTCAGGCTCGACGGGCGCGGTCCGACAGACATTCGCCCCTTGTTGATCGAGGCCGGGCTGGTGGGCCGTACCCACGGATCGGCACTGTTCCAGCGAGGCGAAACCCAGGTATTGAACATCACCACACTGGGAATGCTCAAGATGGAGCAGATGCTTGACACCCTTGCTCCCGAGGATTCCAAGCGGTACATGCACCATTACAACATGCCGCCGTTCTCCGTAGGCGAAGCGGGCTTCATGAGAGGTCCCAAGCGGAGGGAAATCGGGCATGGAGCCCTGGCGGAGAAGGCAGTTCTCCCTGTCGTACCCACCGAGGCGGAGTTTCCTTACGCGCTGCGTCTGGTCTCTGAGGTCATCTCGTCCAACGGGTCCACTTCGATGGCCGCGGTCTGCTCCTCAGCGCTTTCGCTGATGGACGCCGGTGTTCCGATCTCCGAACCGGTTGCGGGTATTGCCATGGGCTTGATCGAGCGGAACGGCAGCTATGTCACTCTCACCGACATCCTTGGCGCCGAAGATGCCCTGGGAGACATGGACTTCAAGGTGGCCGGTACGGCCGGAGTGATCACGGCGCTGCAACTCGATACGAAGCTTCAGGGTCTGCCCTCCGAGGTGCTGACCGAAGCGCTCAACCAAGCCCGGACCGCCCGCCTCTTCATCCTTGAATCGATGAACAAGGTCCTTTCCGCCCCTAGGACCGAGCTCAACAAGTGGGCGCCCCGAATCGAATCGATTCAGATCCCCAAGGACAAGATCGGCGAGGTCATCGGTCCCAAGGGCAAGGTCATTCGAGAATTGGAAGAGACGACCGGTGCTTCAATCGAGATCGAGGAAGAGGCCGGTTTCGGCCTCGTCCGCATCGCGTCGAGCGACAGCGAGGCCCTAGCTGCCGCCAAAGAGCGGATCATGAACATCGTGTTCCCGCCAGAGGCAGAGATGAACAAGGAGTACCAGGGCGAGGTCGTCAACATCACGAAGTTCGGCGCCTTCGTCAACATCCTTCCCGGTCGTGACGGTCTGCTTCACATCTCCAAGCTCGACGACTCCCGTCGGGTGGAGCGGGTCGAGGACTATCTCGATCTCGGGCAGAAGATCGGGGTGATCGTCGAGGAGATCGACGGTCGCACGGGCAAGCTTGCACTCAAGCTGGCCCGGCCGCTGGAGGGTGTTCCCAAGGAAGGCGCACCGTCGGGTTCGGACGGTGGGGGTCGGGATGACCGGCCGCGTGACCGCGATCGCGATCGCGATCGGGACCGTCCTCGCGGCGGCGACCGGGGACGGAACGGTGATCGTGGCCAGGGCGGTCGTGACGAGCGGCCGCGCGATCGCGACCGCAGCGAGCGTCCCTCGGCAGCTCCGAGGGAGCCGGCTAGTACTGCCGCCCCCGAAGGTGGAGAGCCGCGTCGCAGAGCAGCTGTGTCCTTTGAGGACGCCTTCGAGGACAAGCGCAAGGACTGACCTTGTTGGAGTTCCGAGCCTTTATCGAAGAGGCTCGTGGCGGGGGAGGGGCCTGGATTCAGGTCCCTCCCTCTGTCGTTGAAGAACTGGGAGGAGCCGGCAGGATCCCGGTTCAGGCGACGTTCGACGGGATTCCTTATCGGGGTTCCGTGGTGTCGATGGGGGGCGGTGGCATGGTCATCGGCATCCTCAAGGACATCAGAGCCAAGCTTGGCAAGAACGTCGGTGATGAGGTGCTGGTGACGCTGGCACAAGACGACGCTGAGCGGCAGGTCGAGGTGCCCGAAGATCTGGCCACTGGGCTGAAAACGGCGGGGATGACCGGGGTGTTTGCAGGGCTCTCCTTCACGCGAAGGAAGGAGATCGCCGCGGGTGTAGCCGACGCCAAGAAGCCGGAGACAAGACAGCGCAGGATCGAGGCGGCGGTTCGGGAGTTGGGTCGCTGATCGGTGCAGGCCAGGCGGAC
>CAZPIZ010000065.1:0-9105 GCA_964586615.1 uncultured Acidimicrobiaceae bacterium
TCGTCGCTCTCAGCGGTTGCCATAGGGGAGAGGTTCCCGGGGCGGCTGCCCGCGGTGATCTGGCGGCGGCAATGTCGGCTGCCATCCGTTTGCGCGAGCTGTTCGGGAGTCGATTCCATCTCGAACTCTGGCATCACGGCATGCCAGAGGACGACCCTCGCAACGATCTCATGTGGGAAGTGGCCGGGCGTCTCAATCTGCCGACGGTGGCGACCAACAACGTCCACTATCACCAGCCTTCCGAGGCCGACCTCTCCGAGGTACTGGCAGCAATAGACGGAAGGCGATCACTCGACCGGGCCGACGGGTTCCGTCCGGCAACCGACGAGAGGCACCTAAAGAGCCCGGCTGAGATGGCCGTCCGATTCCGCAGGTACAACAATCCACAGGCTCAAGGGCCACAGGCTCAAGGGCCGGTTGAGGCTGCTGCCAGACTCGGAAAGGATCTCACCTTCGACTTGAGGTTGATAGCTCCACAACTCCCGGACTTTCCGATGCCGGGCCATTTTCGCAATGAGATGGAGTATCTCCGACATCTCACCTGGGAGGCGGCCAGAGAGATATACCCGGGCCACGGAGAGGGTCTGATCGAACCAGGGGCCAGGACCCGCCTCGAACACGAGTTGGGGATCATCGAACGGCTTGGTTTTGCCGGCTATTTCCTGGTCGTTTGGGATATCGTCAATTTCGCCCGGGACCAGGACATCTACTGCCAGATTCGGGGCTCGGGAGCGGACTCGGCGGTTTGCCGGTGTCTCGGTCTGACCCGGGTCGACCCGATCCGTCTTGGTCTTCCCTTCGAAAGGTTTCTGTCTGAAGAGCGGGGCCGGCCGCCCGACATCGATCTCGATCTGGAGGCCGATCGCCGGGAGGAGGTGATTCAGTACTGCTACCGGCGATACGGGCGGGAACGGGCGGCGATGGTGGCCAACGTCATCACCTATCGGGCTCGTTCGGTACTGAGAGACGTGGGCAAGGCTTTTGGCTTCACCCAGGCCCAGGTCGACGGACTGACCAAATACGTCGACACCCACGATCCAGGCCAGCTTCGCCTCGACGCTCCGCTTCCGGCCGGGCTCACCGCCGATTTGATCTACGACGTTTGCTGGCGTCTCGACGGATTCCCCCGCCATCTCGGTATCCACTCGGGAGGAATGGTTATCGCCGACCGCCCTCTCTCCGATGTTGTCCCTCTCGAATGGGGGCGCATGGAGGACCGCACCGTCCTGCAATGGGACAAGGACGACTGTGCTGCCATCGGAATCGTCAAGTTCGACCTGCTCGGTCTGGGGATGCTCAACGCCCTCCATCTGACTGTTGACCTGATCAGGCAAGCCCATGGGGTCGTGATCGATCTGGCAACCATTCCCCAGGAACCGGCCATCTATCGGATGTTGACCAAAGCCGACACCGTTGGTCTCTTTCAAGTCGAGTCACGGGCCCAGATGGCAACTCTGCCGAAAATGAAACCTCGCACCTTCTACGACCTTGCCGTCGAGGTGGCCTTGATTCGTCCCGGCCCCATCCAGGGTCAATCGGTTCACCCCTATCTGCGGAGGCGCAATGGTGAGGAACCGGTTCGCTACCCCCATCCGCTCACCCGCCCGATCCTCGAGAAGACCATGGGTGTACCCATCTTTCAGGAACAGTTGATGGAACTGGCCCGGGTTTGTGCTGGTTTCGACGGCGGTCAATCCGATCGGCTGCGTCAGGCGATGACCCACAAACGATCGGAAAAGGCGATGGAGCACCTACGGGAAGAGGTATTCGCTGGTATGGCCTCCAAGGGGGTGGTGGGGGCAGCCGCCGACGAGATCTGGGAGAAGTTGCAGGGCTTTGCCCACTTCGGTTTTCCGGAGAGCCATTCGGTCAGCTTCGCCTACATCGTCTACATGTCGGCCTGGTTGAAGTACCACTGGCCGGCCGAGACCCTGGCGGGTCTGCTCAATGCCCAACCAATGGGCTTCTATAGCCCCAACACGCTGGTGCAGGACGCCAGGCGTCACGGGGTGGAGGTGCTCGAGCCTTGCATCAACCGCTCCTTTCATGACTGCACAATCGAGGGTTGGCAAGCCGATCCCGACGAGATCCTCACTTACTACGGAGCTTCCTGGCGCCAGGGCCGGGGCGCCCTGGAGGATCCGGTTCGACCGGCGGTGGCGGTCAGGCTCGGGCTGCGATACGTGCGCAATCTGGGAGTCGGCGAGATCGACCGGATCGAAGCTGCCCGACAACTGGGGGGCGCCTTCAGCGGTCCGGAAGATTTTGCCTACCGAACCGGTTTGTCGGTCGATGCTCTCGAAGGCCTGGCAGCGGCCGGAGCCCTGATCGACCTGGGTATCGAGAGACGAGCCGGGATATGGGCTGCCGGAGCCTTGGCCGAGATCGGGCCAGAGCGCCTTCCCTTGTCACCGGGGGTACAGGCACCCCCCCTGTTTCCGATGACCATCGAGGAGACCCACCGGGCCGATCTGTGGGCGACCGGGGTTTCCAATACCCATCCCATCCAGTTCATTCGGGAAGAGCTCAAAGCCTCGGGTTGTCTGACGGCCATGGAGGCATTGGAGCTGAGAAGGAATGGTGTGGCTGTCGAGGTGGGTGGGGTGGTGACCCATCGCCAGAAACCCGGAACTGCGGCGGGAGTCATCTTCTTTAACCTCGAGGATGAGACCGGCCTTCTGAATGTGGTGGTGTTGCCGGAGATCTGGTCCAAATACCGGGAGGAGGCCCGCCGCTACCCGGTGGTGGTCATCGGAGGGAGGCTCGAGTACCGGGACGGGGTGACCAATCTCGTGGCCCATCGCTTCCGCCCCCTAGGGGTTAGCGCCCTCAAGTCGAGAGACTTCCACTAAGCGTTCTACATAAGACGTAATACGTTCTAGAGGCAGTCCCAGGTGGTCCAGCCATCGCCCTGGTAGACGATGTGGGCGGCGACCGCCACGTTGGTGGCGGGGTCGAACGGATCAGGGGAGGTGAGACCCATCTCCGCGGTGGCCGTCTCCCACAGGATCGGACCGACCTGGAACAAACCGGCGGCGCCGGTTGACGGGTTGATGGCGTCGACGTCGAAGCGAGAGACGCACCAGGCCAGTCGCACCGCACGATTGACGTCCCCGGAACCGAAATAGGTCTCAACCAGACCCCGGACCGCCAGTGAGTCGAGCCATCCCGTGTCGAGCACCGGAGCGCTGGTCGAGGAGGCTGCTGGGGCCGCGCTCATGGTGGTGGATGCCTCGGGGGCGACGACCACGGCGGCAGTGGATCGGGAGCCGGCCATGGCCAGCCATCCCTGAGCAGACACGGCGCCGGCCGCCTCTCCCCACGACGGGGTGGTCCGGGCGGCGACGGTCGCCTCGGTGGTGGTATCAGCATTGAACGCGGCGAATCCGACGATGGTGAGAAGGATCACCGCCGTCCACCCGCATAGGTAAACGAACCTGTGGAAACTCATGACTCCGCCCATTCCCGGCTCGACCGGCGCCCATGGGTGTCAGGAGGCTAAACATCGGGAAAACCACTCGGCAACCCGGATTGATCTCATAACGGGGGAATTCGCGTTCTCAGAACGCTCGCCACGTCCTTCCAGGCCCCTTCCTCGGGGTCGAGAAACGAGCTATGGAGGCCCGGGAGTTCCATGAAATCGACCGAATCACCGGCTGCTTTGCCTGCCGCCGCGAATTCCTGTCCGTGTGAGAAGGGAATCAGGTCGTCGCCATCTACGACCGCCAGAACCGTCTCGATGCCGGTGGGGAGACGGTGGAGCGGGCTGTATTCCACGGGATCGGGGTGTCTGCGGCCGAGCAGTTTCCGGATCGCCCCCTGCCCGAGGTCTTCTTTTTCTGCCCTGACCAGATCGGGTATCGCCGCCATGCCCACGGTCAGAGCGGGAGCGAGACCTCCCCTGAGACCGCCCGCCCAGAGGGCCATCGTCCCCCCGGCCGAGTGACCGAGCACCACCGTGTCCCGGGCTTGGATGCCGGTAACGGCCGGGGCCGCTTCAAGGGCGGAGGTCACATCATCGAAGCTTTCGGGCCAGCCTCCTCCCGTACCGAGCCGGCGGTACTCGAGGTTCCAGGTCACGTAGCCACGACCCGTCAGATCTACGGCGATCCCCTCGACCGTGTCCCGGGTCCATTCGTGTCTCCAGAGGCCTCCGTGCAGCAACACGACCAGGCGTTGACCGCCGGTGGCAAGGCTGCGGAGGTCGCCGACTTGGTCCGGAAAGGGACCGTAGGGGACTTTCTCGAAGGCCATGGCGCTGCGATGAACGAGATGACGGAGGGCCCATCGGTAGCCCGCCAGACCGCGTCCGTAGATGGTGTGGATGGCCGGTGGGGATATGAGGGACTCTCGTCGAAATGCCTCGCGGTCCTTGATGTTGGATATGTGAACCTCGACCGTGGGCAGATCCACGGCCGTAAGAGCGTCCTGGAGGGCTCGGCCGTAGTGGGTGAGCGCTCCGGCGTTGACCACCAGGCCATCGACCCGGGTGCGGGCATCGTGGATGCGGTCGATCAGCTCGCCCTCATGGTTCGATTGGAAGGCTTCAACCTCCATCCCTAGTTGAGCCCCCCACTCCCGAACCTGGTCTTCGAGCTCTGACAAGGTCGTGGTTCCATAGATGTGTGGTTCGCGGACACCAAGCAGGTTGAGATTCGGACCATTGAGAACGAGAACCCGGCGCATCGGCGGAGATGGTACGCAGCGGTTGGCCGGGCGCTGGCACCAATCAAATGCGGGAATGGACCAAAATGTGGGTGTGCAGCTGAACCGACTTCGAGAATTCCGATGGATATCGCTGGTCGTTCTGGCTCTGCTGGTGGGGGGCTGTGGAGGAGATCCGCTCTCTCACATCGGTGAAGGGTCGTCGGATTGGATCCAGGAACCGACCGTGATCACGGTTTCTTCGACGCAGGCCAGCGGTTCGGCCCTGGCTCCCGTAATCGGATCGGACTGGTTCAACAACGATCTTGCCCCGGTCGGCGGAACCTCACCGGCCGAGATCATCTCGGGGGTCTACGCCCGGGCCAAACCTTCCGATCCATTTGTTCAGGCCACACCCGCAGAGATCGCGATCGCCCTACCGGGAGTCGTGTTTCCTTCGCTGACGCCACCGGAAGTGCGCTTCATAACAAGCCAGCTTGTATACGACCTGAGCGACGTCACCCTGGCATCGGATCAGGTTGCGGCGTTCGGGCTCTGGACCGTCGAGCCCTATACCCGATCACGCTCGGTTGGCCAACAGGGTGTTTACACCGTGATACCGGACGATGAGGGGCTGGCGGCAGTGGCCTCCGGCAACACCGACACAAGCTGTGCCCGATTCATCGACCGACAGGTCGAGTGCTCGGTCCAGGAGGTAGATACGGGCCCCGCCTGGGAGCTGACCGACCAACTTGGCACGACGTTGGTCTGGTACGGCGATACATATCGGTACGAGCTCTTCCTCCGGTCGGGGTTGGCGACAGGTTTGGCGATCGAGATGGCCGAATCGGCGCGGCCACTGGACTCGCTGGCACGTTGACCACCAAATCCGGCCGCGCCGTTAGCCTGAACCGGTGCAATCCTTTCGTCCCCACTGGGGGAGCTATCTCCAATACGACGGCGGAGAGAGACCCGACATTGACAAGGCTCTGCTCAAACGGGTCTGGAGCTACGGAAAACCCTATCGACGTCAACTGATAGGCGTGATTGTCACAGTCCTGGCGACCTCGTGGCTGGGAGTTGTTCCGCCGCTTCTCATTCGCCGGTTGATCGATGACGCTCTCCCCCGGAAGGACCTTCGCCTGCTCACGATCCTCGGTCTGGGGATCGTCGCATTGCCGTTGCTGAGCTCCTTGATCGGGATCGTTCAGCGATGGTGGTCGGCCCGGGCCGGTGAGGGAATCATCTACGACCTGCGGCGCCAGCTATACGATCATGTTCAGAACATGTCGCTGCGGTTCTTCACAGCGACCAAGACGGGGGAGTTGATCTCTCGTGTGAACACCGACGTGGTCGGTGCCCAGCAAGCAATCACTGGAACCTTCATCACGGTGTTTTCGAATGTGGTGTCGGTGGCTGTGATCCTGGCGGTCATGCTCCAGGCCGAGTGGCGGCTGACCCTGTTGGCAATGGTGGCACTACCGCTGTTCACGCTTCCCGCCAAGCGGGTAGCCCGGATCCTGCGCCGCATCACCGATCAGCAGATGGAGCGCAATGCCGCAATGTCCTCCATCCTTCAGGAGACGTTCAACATTTCCGGTGCCCTGCTCGTGAAGCTGTTCGGGCGGGCATCGACCGAGTCCGAGCGTTACGGGACCGAGGCGGCCGGGGCCCGTGACCTGGGCGTCCGCTCGGCGATGGTCGGGCGATGGTTCTTTGCCACGATGAGTCTTGTGGGGGCAATTGGCAGCGCAGCTGTGTTCTGGGTAGGCGGTTATCTCGTGATCCAGAATCAGCTCACCCTTGGCACCGTCGTCATGTTCACCGCTCTCCTGGGCCAGCTCTACGGTCCCTTGAGCTCGCTCACCAACAGCCGAGTTGAGCTTGCCACTTCGCTGGTGTCCTTCGAGAGGGTGTTCGAGGTGATCGACATGGCTCCGGAGATCACCGAGGGCACTGTCGACCTTCCGGTGATCAGGGGCGATATCGAATTCGAGCATGTCTACTTCCGGTACACCGCCGAGGAGCCGATCGGTCTGGAAGCGGTTCGACGCTTTGGCCGTCGTAGCAGCACCGAGGAAGGCTTTGTCTCCCAGCAGGTCTCGAGCAGGGAGTGGGCGCTCGAGGATCTCAACTTCAGGATCGGTGCCGGGGAGTTGGTGGCGCTGGTCGGACCGAGCGGTGCCGGCAAGACGACCATCTCTTATCTAATGCCAAGGTTGTACGACGTAAACAAGGGCGAGATTCGACTCGACGGACGCTCCGTTAAAGAGCTCACCTTCCCTGCCCTCGCGCGCGGAATCGGCGTCGTGACCCAGGAGACCTATCTCTTTCACGACACCATCGCCGCCAACCTTCGGTACGCCCGCCAGGACGCAACCCCCCCCGAACTCGAGGAAGCATGCCGGGCGGCCAACATCCACGACTTCATCGCGTCGCTACCGGATGGCTACGGGACAATGGTCGGGGAGCGAGGCTATCGGCTGTCAGGCGGCGAAAGGCAGCGATTGGCGATAGCCAGAGTGATTCTCAAGAACCCTGCCGTCCTCATCCTCGATGAGGCGACCTCCCATCTCGACTCGAGGTCCGAGGCGCTGATTCAGGAGGCACTGGAGAGGCTCATGGTTGGTCGAACCGCCGTCGTCATCGCCCATCGGCTTTCCACGATCCTGGCAGCAGACAAGATCCTGGTCCTCGATCAGGGCCGGCTGGTGGAGTCAGGTAGCCACCGTGAGCTCCTGGATCAGGGTGGTCTTTACGCCGAGCTGTTCGAGACCCAGTTCCGTTCGGCGGTACGACATCTCATCCAACCGGTGCAAGCAGCGGGCGGTGGGCCCGACCCCGGGTAAGCATGGCCGAAAGAACCTCGAGAGTGGGGGAGGACAGCAGTAGATGGCGGCCTGACCGGGCGATGAACACGCCGGGTGCCGCCTCGACCCAGCGATGCTGGGGCAGCCAACCGAGCCGGAAACCGCTCGGGGTTCGACACACCACCACCTCGTCGCTCGGGGCGGAGATCGCCGGCATGCGGTCGACCACGGTCGCTTGGCCGATGCTCATGGTCAGCCCATCCCAGGCCGAAAGCCGGGTTTCTCCTTCCCACCAGACGACCGTCGCACAGTCCGGGCACGCCGCAGCGCTCAGTTTGGAGAATGAGAACCCCGACCTGGGGTCGGGTTCGATGGTCTCGTGACCGGAGAGGCAATCCAGGTTCATCCCACAAGTGTGACCGGGGGGTGTGACAGGAATTCCGGCTACTGACCGGGGGATTCGATTTCGAACGAGTCGACCGACACTCGGGGGATCTCTCCGGTGTCCTCGCTGCGGACCCCGGGCACCAGGATCAAGGGGCACTGGGTTTTCTCCATCACCCTTACCGAAATGCTGGTCCAGGCCTGCTCGGTGAAAAGACGCCGGGTGGCGCCCATCATGATCAGGTCGGCCCCTACCTCCTGGGCGGTGTTGATGATGGCTTGGGCGGGGTCATCGCCCTCAACCAGGCGGACCGAAGCCGGGCGCCCGCGGGCGGTGAGGGCGGCCATCAACGGATTAACCACTCGCTTGCCCCGCTCCTCCAGATAACGAGCAGCCTTCGACTCGGCCTGCTCGAGACGACGGGCGTCGTCATCCAGCAGAGATCTGCGCTCTTCCTCGTCCAGGGAAGCGAGAAACGTGCGCGGAACCTGCACCACCGTCATGACTGTCACGCTTCCGGCGTCGTCCGACACCAAGAGGTCGCAGAGGTTGGCGACTGCCGTCGGCGGCAAAACACCCGTTGTGGCTACAAGAACGTGCACGGAAGGCCAGGTTAGGCCTGGTCGCCGACCTAGGCCCGTGGAGAACACCCCGTCGGTGCCACAATGGCCAATTGGCCGAACTCAACGACGAACTTCTTAATCAGGTCACCTGGAAGATCCCCAACGCCCTGGTGTTGATCGGGTCGTGGTCCGGTGACGAATGGAATGCCATGACAGCCTCGTGGATCACCCAGGTGTCGATGGAGCCGGTGCTTATCGGCGTTGGGATCGACAACAAGTCGGTCACCCATCGTCTCGTCAGCGCTAGTGGCGTGTTCACTGTCAACTTGTGGCCGGCCGACGACACCAAGATCTTCGTCAAGTTCTCAAAGCCGGCCATCAAGGAAGGCGACACCCTCAACCAGCGTTCGATCACCACTGCCACGACCGGGGCGCCGATCTTCGTCGAGGCTCTTGCCTGGATTGACTGCGAAGTCAGGCAGGCGATCGACTTCGGCACTCACACGTTTTACGTCGGGGAGGTGGTGGACGCCGCAGTCAACCATCCCGAGGCCCGGGCAGCCGCCGTCTCCGATACCAGGATGAAATACGGCGGGGTCAAACGGGGCGGGCACTGAGCTTATTTGGCAACTGGATCTTCCCGATGGAGATAGGTAGTGGGTCCGTTTGGTCCGAGTAGGAGTGGCTTTAAGTCTTGGCACGG
>CAZPIZ010000066.1:0-9049 GCA_964586615.1 uncultured Acidimicrobiaceae bacterium
ACGGTTGCTCGATTGCGGATAGACCATCCCCAACTCCTGAGCGGCCGGTGCCACTCGAGCGGGACTCTCGAGCCGGGCGATCTCGAGACGGAGTCGTTGATTGAGACCCTTGGCCTCGGCAAGCTGGCCCTCGACCGTGGAGAGTTCGATTGCGATTCTGTCGAGTGAGGTCCTGGTTAGGACCATCCCTAGAAAGGCGACTACCGCCACCACCGAAAAGATCAACCATGGAGCGATCGGCTGACGCTTCTTGCGCTGAGGGGTGACAACCCGCAAACCCTCGGCCGGCGTTGGGTTCGGTAATGCCCGAGCGGTCATGCGGCCACCCTCACCAGTCCCCGGAGTCGCGCCGAACGGGCCCGCGGATTGGAGACGGCTTCCGCCTGCGACGGCTTAAGAGCGCCCCGGGTCAGGCTTCGGTACTTCGGTGAGGCACCGCACCCGCAAATCGGAAGGTCGGGCGGGCAAACGCAGCCAGAAACGGCTGCGACGAAGCGTCTCTTGACGATCCGATCCTCGAGAGAGTGGTAGGAGATCGCCACGACCCTGCCATCGGGAACGAGGATCTCGAGGGCTTGATCCACTCCGCGTTCGACAGCGTCCAATTCCTGATTGACGGCGATGCGCAACGCCTGGAACGTGCGTCGGGCGGGATGCAGGCGTCGTCTGCCCGTCTCACGGGTCTTGGTCGGTGGCACGGCCGCCGCGATCACCTCGGCCAGCCTCGCCGTGTCATCGATGGGGCGGCCTCTAACTATGGCAGCCGCGATCCGCGACGCCATCGGCTCTTCGCCGAACTCCCGAATCAAGGCGCTGAGCTCGGAAACCTCGAGCCCATTGACTAGATCGGCTGCGGTCAGATCCTGATCCGGATCCATCCTCATATCAAGAGGTCCACCGTGCCGGTATGAGAAACCGCGAGCGGGGTCGTCCAAGTGATGGCTCGAAACGCCGAAATCGAAGAGGACCCCGACCGGGGCTGTCACATTCACTTCTTCCAGGATCCCCGCCAGGTTGGCGAAGTTTCCACGAACCACCTGCAACCGTCCTCCCTCATCTGAGACCCGAGCCACCGCCTCCGGATCCCGGTCGATGCCGAGCACCCGGTGCTCGGAGCTGAGTACCTCCAACAACCTCCTCGAATGACCCCCTCCACCGAAGGTGGCATCTACGACCACTCCCGGCGGAACCGGTTCGAGCAGTTCCACCACCTCGTCGGCCATCACCGGCCGGTGGTACTCCCGGTCCTGGGTCATGGCCAGCCCCCCGGGCGCTGGCACCAAAAGGAAGCGGGCGGAGTCAGGGGCCTTCCGTTTGGTAACCGGGGGGCTGGCGATGATCCAGAACTAGACGGGAGAGACCTCTCCTTCTTCCTCGACGTCGAGGAATTCGCTGTCGCCTTTCGCCTCGTTGGCGAGGTACGCCTCGCGGTTCCAGATCTCTGCCCACCCATAGACACCGACGATCGCCACTTCTTCACCGAGGTTGATCGATGCGAATTGGCGAAGTTCCTCGTTGACGATCAGCCGGCCTGCCTTGTCGAGAGCGAGGTGGTCGGCACGGGAAGTGAAGGTTCGTAGCTTGCGCCGGCCCTGAGGAGCGCTGGCCGCCGTCATCAGGTCGTCGGCCTGCTTCTGAAAGTCGGGAGGGCGAAAGAGCATCAGGCACCCGTCCGTGCTTTGGGTAAGGACACAGGACTTGTGATCGCCGTCTTCTTCGAGGGCGCGCCGGAACGACGAAGGGAGGACCAGACGGCCCTTGTCATCAATTGTGTGAAACGCCTTCCCGACGAACACTCGGTCCCATCCCTCATCGATTGCTGTCCTCCACAGACGGTCACACTATGCCCCACTTTCTCCCACTTGTCAACAACCTCGCGCCACAAGGTCATCATGACGTGCCGACGCGGCTCAACCGGAGGGTGTGGGTGTAACGGAGTGGTAACTGGAACGCGATTGGCCGTCAGGCCGAAAGCAAGAAGGGCTGCCAGCTGGGGTCCATCGCGTATCCGGCACTGGCGTAGATCCAGCCGTAGCGATGTGGAGCCGCCGGGCGACGAGAAAGGTTGAGGCCTACTTCGGAGGGAAGCCTGTCGCCCTTGTGCATGTTGCAGCGCCGGCAGCAGGCCACCACGTTTTCCCAGGTGTGCTCCCCCCCGCGGGATCTTGGCACCACATGATCGATGCTCTCTGCCGGGGCGCCGCAGTACTGGCAGCGATGACCGTCTCTCCCGAATACGGCGCGGCGGCTCACAGGGATAGTCCGCTCATAGGGAACCTTGATATAGGCGGCGAGTTTTACAACCGATGGCACCTGTATCGAAAGCGTTGCGGAGTGCCAGACCTCGTCTCTCTGAGCGACCATGATTGCCCGGCCCCGCGCCACCAATACGACCGCCCGTCGGCTCGGGACCACGGACAGCGGTTCGTAGGTGGCGTTGAGGATTAGCGACCGACCCATAGTTGGCTCGACGGCGAGATTAGCTCGGAACGGGTTTACCGCTTCGCGATATCGGTGTGGCCAGGCCTGCGCCGGGCCCTATCTAAAAGGCTTTAGCCATCGCTTCATCGAGAGCCTCTGCCCAACCGGAGGTGACTACCGCTGAGCCGACCCTGGCCGATTCAGCCTCATCCTTGAGGAGGACGGTCAGGATCTTCCAGTCCCCGATCACATCGAGCCCGATCCAGAGCACCTGCGGTGCTGCCCTTCCTTCAAGGATCGCTCGCCCTTCGGCCACCGCCACTGCTGCAGCCAATGGGGTGGCGTCGACCAACCGGACCACACTCTTTCCCTCGGCGCGGATCTCGACCCGCATCCCATCACCCTCCGGGGTGATATGCGTCTCGATCTGGTCTTCCTTCGGCGACTCCGGAGGCGTATTGGGAGTGTCGTGCTCTAGCCGGCCCGGTGAACGCAAACCGTACGTCACCAGCATCGATCGGATCCTCTCGAGCACATGCGCCTCGTCCGCTCCTTCGATCAAGGTGACCCTGATTCCGGATAAGCCGGTCTCGGCAAGCTCGAGATGGATGCTCGCCACACCCTCGAGGTTCTCAAGTCGCTGGCGTAGACCGGTGATGGTCATCGCGTTTTCCTCACATACCGACGGAACCCGGTCCTCCATCCAAGAAAGGATTTGAGGTCGGCAGCCACGATCGATGCGTCCGGGTCGCCATATGCGGTATAGGAGCGCCATCGCACATAATCCCGATCGGGTACTGGAACCCGCGGTTGACGGGACCACCACCGCCGCGAGCGCATGGCCCATGCCGTGCGGACAGCTTCAATTCCGTTAGTAGCCCAACCCTGGCGATTGCTCACCAAGCCTCCTTTGCATCCACCCCTGAATAGGGTGCAGGCTACCCCGTGGATTTCAGGGCACCAGGGGACAATTGGACATGAACGGAGGACTTTCGGCATGAGGTCTCGATTGGCCACGTCAAAATTGGTTCTGCCCCCTCTCGTTCGACCGACGCAGGCCTGACGTCATGAGCAGTGCCATTGCAACCAACGTCGACTGGTTCGCCAACCGCTTCAGCGGCATCGCCTCCAATATCGAAAAGGTGATTCAGGGCAAGCGCCAACCCATCGAACAGATTCTGCTCTGTCTGGTAGCCGAGGGACACGTCCTGATCGAGGACGTCCCCGGGGTCGGCAAGACCCTCCTGGCCAAGTCGTTGGCCCGGTCGATCGACTGCGATTTCAACCGGATCCAATTCACCCCCGACCTGCTCCCGTCCGATGTGACCGGAGTGTCGATTTGGGATCGTCGGGCCTCCGAGTTCGTTTTCAAACCGGGCGCGATCTTCGCCAACGTGGTCGTAGGTGATGAGATCAACCGGGCCAGCCCCAAGACACAGGCGGCTCTTCTCGAAGCGATGGAGGAACGCCAGGTCACCGTCGACGGCATCACCCGTCCACTGTCACCCCCCTTCATGGTGGTCGCCACCCAAAATCCAATCGAGCACGAAGGCACCTATCCCCTGCCCGAGGCGCAGCTCGACCGGTTCATGATGCGAGTTGCGGTCGGCTATCCCAGCCGTGATAAGGAACTGGAGATGCTCGAGACCCATGGAATGCGGTCGACCTTTCTCGACCTGCAACCGGTGGTCTCGGCAAGCGAACTGAACGAGATGATCGAGGTGGCCCGTCACGTCCAGGTGGCTGCCGCCATCAAGGGATACATCATCGATGTGGTTGAAGCCACCCGTCGGCATCCTGAGGTTCTTCTCGGCGCCTCGCCCCGTTCCGCCCTCTATCTGCAAAGAGCTGCCCGGGCCTGGGCTGCATCCGAAGGCCGGGATTATGTCATTCCCGACGACGTGAAAATCCTGGCGCACGCCGTCCTGGAGCACAGACTCTCTTTCCGTCCCGAGGCCCAGATGCGTGGTGTGACCGCCAGTGAGGTGGTGGGTTCGCTTCTGGACGGGCTGAAAGTGCCTGTGGCCCGGTCCGGTCGATGATCACCCCGAGGGGCGCCTCGGTTCTGGGCGCCGGCATCGCCCTGGTGATCTCCTGGGCCGCCCTCGGCGAGATCGAACTGCTCGCGGCCGGTGCGGCTCTGATCGTGGCCGTAGTCGCAGCACTGTTCGTGACCAATTGGAACCGGCCATCTCTCGACATTCGTCGCCAGCTCAACCCTTCCCTTGTGCACGAGGGTGATCGAACCGCGGTCGAGCTCTCGATAACGAACCTCCGTCGAATCCCCGCCCTCAACCTCACGGTATCCGACGGCGTGGGCGGGCTCGGCACGGCCCGGTTCGCAATCGGCTTTCTCCGCCGGCAGGAACCGGCGGCTGCTTCGTACCGGATTGTCTGCCGGCCACGAGGCGTGTATCAGGTGGGCCCGGCCAGGATCCGGGTCGGCGATCCGCTCGGGCTGGCAACGTCGGAGTCCGAAACCGGTGACGTCGACCAGCTCATCGTATATCCGGCAACAGAGTCACTCTCGGGCCATCCGTTTGTCCGTGGTCGGGATCCATCGCAGATGGCAAGCCGGCTAGAGCAGAGCCAAAGAGGTGGAGAGGACTTTTTCACCCTCCGCTCCTATCAAAGCGGCGACGATCTGAGACGGGTCCATTGGCCCAGCTCCGCCAAGCTTGACGAGCTGATGATCCGCCAGATGGAGAATCCGTGGCGGTCGCGAGCGCTGGTGTTCTTCGATGTCAGAGAGCGATCGCATTTGGATCAGGAGACCTTCGAGAAGGCGGTCAGGGGCACCGCATCGGTGGTGAAGCACCTTGTGGCCGGGGGCTTCGCCGCCGATCTCTGGTTGGGTCGGGAGTTGATCGATCTCAGTGCCTATACCGCGGCGATGGAGGCCCTGGCGCGGGTGCAGATGGTGTCGGCCATCGACATCAGGTCGGTGGCAAGCCGTCTTCGCCAAACCGGGCGGGGAGGGGCGCTGGTTCTCGTCACCGGCTCGCCCGACGAGGACCTGCTCGGCGTCCATCGCCTCCTTGCCTCCCAACATCGGGTGACGATCCTCCTCGCAGCTTCCTCGGCCCCGAATTCCTTTGTCCCGGCTTTCCAAAGGATGGGCGCCAAGACTGTGATAACCGGCTCCAACCCGAACTGGGCTCCGGCCTGGAATCAAACGATGGGACGAACGTGGCTCTCCGCATCGGTTGGCTAGCGGCTCTCGGAGCGTTCGCCCTGGCGCTCGGCCGCCTGGGCAGGTTGATCACGGTCGAACCCGGGACCCGCAGCTGGCTTCCGGTGCTGGTGGCGGCGGCCATCGTCAGCTGCGTCGTCACTGCTTCAGCCCTGGCCGCAGGTGCCCGGCCGTGGATGATGGTCCCCCTAAACCTGGTCGGCGCCGGTCTGGCACTGGCGAGGGTTGCGGCCGGGTCGACCATGGCCTTTGGCATCATCCCCACCGGTGAGACCCGCCGGGCCGTCGGCAATGAGATCGGGGTTGCTCTCGAGCTGATCAGATTTGGCTCGGCGCCGGTGATTTCTGCCACTGGACTGGTCGCGGTCCTCGCCGGTCTCTTCTGGCTGCTGGGCGCCGTCACCGCCTACGGCGCGGTCAAGCGGCGTCCGTTGCTGATGACAATCCCGACCCTTGGCTTCTATCTGATCCTTGCCACCCTCGATCGCCGTCCCCCTGAGTGGTGGTGGCCGGCCTTGATGGCCGCTTGTGGAGCAGCATGCCTCCTCGCCACCTCGGAGCGAGGAGCCCCGGGTCGGGTCCGCTCCCTTCGATCCGGGCGGGTGGTCCCAACCCGGGGAAGGCTCCTCCCCCTGCTCACGCTGGGAGTGGTAGTGCTTGCCGCCGGTGGAGCCGCCCGGGGCTTTGCGGCAACCGTTCCCGAGGCGGGGTTGGTCGCCTGGAGAAGCGCCACCGGATTCGGAGGCGGTCTCTTTGGGGGGATCTCCTACAACCTCTTTGCCGACATGCAGCAGGACCTCGCCGGCCAGAGTCCAGAGGTCGTCTTTGTAGCCCGGGTCAGCGAATCGCCAGTGCCAAACTCCGAGCTCTACTGGAAACTCATAACCCTCGACACTTACGACGGCGAGTTCTGGCTCCCCGCCAATCTGGAAGTGAACAGGCCTCGATCAGAAGCCGACTGGGAAGCACAGGACCTGGCCTTCACGGGCCCAACCGTCAGAGTCGAGAGCGTGGTGCGAATCGCGTCGTTGCGCCAGAACTACCTTCCAGTTCTCTACTCCCCCCGCAGCCTCACAACGGATGACGAATTGCTGTCGGCGAGTTATCGGACCAGGGAAGACGGCTCGGTCAAGTTCGATGCACGCACCTGGGACGGGCTCGAGTACCGGGTGATCTCCGATCTCCCGGTGGTCGACCTCTCGGTCCTGGCTTCATCGGGGGGCGCTCTCTCACCGATCTTCGAGAACGCCCAGGCGGACGGGGTCTTCCCGGTGGCGCCATCGAGCACTCAAGAGCCACTCGCACCCTCACGAGTGCGCGAGGTCTACACCGAGTTGCCCGATGAGTTCCCCGAAGAGGTTCAGGATCTGGCGCGCCAGGTCACAGCTCAAACCAGCACCGCCTTCGAACGGGCGATGGTGCTGGAGAACTTCTTCAGAAAAGGCGGAGGGTTCGTCTATGACGCTTCCGCCTCCACCGGACACTCAACCCTCGATCTGGTTTCGTGGTTGACCGACGTCGAAAGCCTCAACTACCGAACCGGGTACTGCGAGCAGTTCGCCTCGGCGATGGCATTGATGGCCCGTACCCTCGGCATTCCCTCCCGAATTGTGTTCGGGTTCGCCCCGGGAGAGCTTGCAACTCAGAGCGACGGGGCCGAAGTAACCGTGGTCCGTGCCCTCAACGCCCATGCCTGGGTGGAGTTGTACATGCTGAGCCAGGGTTGGGTCCGCTTCGACCCCACCCCTCGCGGCGACGGGATCAATCCGGCCACCGTGAGCCAGCTTGGGTTCGATCCGACCCTCTACCTTCCGGCCCCCACCACTCCCGAGACCGGCACCACCGCTCCCTTTCCTGGTGGCCTCCTCAACGATCAGTTCTTCGATCCCGTGGCAGACCCCACCCTCGGGCTGCCGACGGCGCCCGGAGCGAACTTGGCGTCCTGGGCTTTGGCCTTCGTGGTGCTCATCGTGGTCATGGCCCTGGTGCCGGCGCTGAAGGGCATCAGAAGGGCAATGAGGTTGAAACGGCTGGGATCGGGCGACGTGGTGGCGGGTTGGTCGGAGTTGACCGACAGGCTGACCGATCTGGGTCATCGGATTGGTTGGTCACAAACCCCAAATGAGGTGGCGGTTCGAGTTGATCGGGCGATCTTGCCCCTCGCCTCCCGTCTGGCGGCTGACTTGTACGGGGGCAGGACGGTCACCGACGGACGCGAGGTCTACAGACAGGCAGAAGCAGCGCTGCGACTTCGTTACAGGGGGTGGCGATGGTGGCTGTCCTGGCTACAGCCGCGGTCGCTGTGGTCCCGCCAGTTCAGGACAGTCAGCGAATCCCGTACTGACGCTCTTCGTTGACGTCGTCTTCCACCCGTCGAAGCATCGTCAGGAACTGGTCTCGATCGAGTTCAAACCGGGTCACGTCCTCTTTAACCTGACGGGCGATCTCGTCGATTCGGGCAAAGAAGGCGAGTTGGCCGTCGCGCAGCGCGTCGAGGATGTGTCCTTCCTCGGAGGCGACTCCAAAAATGGTGCTTCCATCGCTGACCAGCCGAAGGTGGCCGAGATGGTTGTCCATGTCGCCATTGCGTCGCAGATAGTCCCACGCCCTGCGCACTCGCTGTAGTGACATTCCGTTGTCCAAAAGGCTGCGAACCACCCGAAGCGCCACCAGATCGCGGAATGAGTAGAGCCGCCGGACTCCCGGCCTACCGCCGGTTCCCTGAATCGTGGGACTTACCAGCGAAACTCGATCCCAATACCGAAGTTGATGTGGTGTGCAGTTGGTGAGCTTGCATGCCTGCTCCGCCGTGAAACCCTGCTGCAACTGAACCTCTCTCCCGCAAAGCCGCGTGGGCCGATCGGCAGCTGATCGACCCTCCTCGCAAAACAAACTCCGCCGGTTCCCCTCGACTCTCTGAACTCGTTGAATGCGTATACCGACGGGGGCGCAACTGTAGTCGTTGTGATCAGCCGCGTCTGAAGCGACGATGAATCTTTCTTCGCGATGAAGGCTCTTCTTCATCATCGGTCGAATCTTCATCGCGCGCTCTGAGCGCTTGCACCAAATAAGTGGCCGAGACGACCAGCAACGAGAAGCCAACGAGCGCCAGCCACGTCGACGATGTGAACGTCGCACCGATAACAACCAATCCGCACACCGCTCCCAACAACGGAAGCCGAAGCCCTGTCCTTGGATTGCGATCGATGTTTCGGACTGCACGGGCGAGCGCGGGATCGCCTTCGTAGAAGTGGCGCTCGATTTCCGCCAGGATCTTCTGCTCACGATCGCTCAGCGGCATGGACGTTCTCCTCGTCTCCTTCGACGACTACTCACACCAGCACTCGCGTCGGCTTTCACACAAGTGCGAAGAACCGTATCGAGACAGGCACCGTCCTCTCAGTATACGAAATGGGCGGTGGTTCGGAACCGGTG
>CAZPIZ010000067.1:0-5391 GCA_964586615.1 uncultured Acidimicrobiaceae bacterium
TTCTCTCATTTCCCTTACTAAACGCCCGGTGGGATACCATTGACGGTCGCAGTGACCGATACCCGTGCATCCCAGCTCGACCCGACCGAATTCGGCCCCAACATGTGGCTTGTCGACGAGATGTACCGGCAATTCCTCGACGATCCGGGTTCGGTCAGCGAGGCCTGGCAGGAGTTCTTTGAGGACTACAAGCCTCATTCGGATGAACTGAACAGGACGGCCGCTCCCGAGGAAACGCCAAACGCGGGACTCGCGACGCCAGACGCCAGACCGGAACAGGTCGACACCCCCGAACCCGCTCCGAAACCAACGGCGGTGCCGTCTCCGGAAGCTCCAACCCCGACCGCCGAACCGGAGTCTTCGGATGGCCCTGTCGTTCTACCGCTTCGGGGGGCGGCGGCCATCGTCGCCGAGCGGATGGAGGCCAGCCGCGACATTCCCACGGCTACATCGGTGCGGACCATCCCGGCCAAGCTGCTGGAAGTCAACCGCCAGATGATCAACAACCAGTTGAAGCGGTTGACCCAGGGTGGAAAGGTCAGCTTCACACACTTGATCGGATGGGCGATCGTCAGGGCTCTCAAGGAGTTGACCGATCTCAACGTTTCCTACAAAGAGATCGACGGCAAGCCCCACATCGTCCGTTATCCCCGTGTCGGTCTCGGGTTGGCGATCGACATGGAGCGCAAGGACGGAAGCCGGGGGTTGGTCGTCCCGAACATCAAGGCTGCCGAAACCCTCGACTTCAAACAGTTCTGGGTCATGTACGAGGAGTTGGTGCACAAGGCTCGCAGCAACCGGCTCAGCCCTGACGATTTCGCCGGGACGACTGCCACCCTGACCAACCCGGGGACGATCGGCACCGTCCAGTCGGTGCCGAGGCTCATGCCCGATCAGGGCGTGATCATCGGAGTCGGAGCCATTGGTTACCCACCCGAATACCTGGCGGCCGACGCTGCGTTTCTCGCCCGACAGGGCATCGGCCGCATCGTCACTCTCACCTCGACTTATGACCATCGGGTCATCCAGGGCGCCCAGTCGGGAGAGTTCCTTGCCCGGATTCACGGGCTGCTTCTGGGCGAAGGCGCCTTCTACGACGAGATCTTCGCTGCTCTGTCCATCCCCTATACGCCGGCCAGGTGGGCGATTGACGACAACCCTCCGATCGGTAGCCCTCATTGGGCCGACAAGCAGGCCAACGTCTCTCGCCTGATCAACGCCTACCGGGTCCGTGGCCACCTGATCGCCGACCTCGATCCCCTTCACCAGAACCCACCACGGATGTACCCGGAGCTCGATCCGTTGTTCTACGGCCTCACCATCTGGGACCTCGATCGCGAGGTCGCAACGGGAGGGATCGAAGGTACCCAGGTGATGCCGCTTGGGCAGGTGCTGGCTCGCCTGCGGGACGCCTACTGCCGTACCGCCGGCATCGAGTACATGCACATGCAGGAGACCGATCAGAAACGGTGGATCCAGGAGCGCGTGGAGGTGCCCAGGATCGAACTCTCCCATGACGAGAAGCGCCGGATCCTCCGCAAACTCAATCAGGCGGAAGCCTTCGAGCGGTTCCTGCACACGAAGTACGTCGGTCACAAGCGGTTCGGGCTCGAGGGTGCGGAGTCCGTCATTCCCATGCTCGACTCGCTGTTGACCGCGGCGGCGGGCGCCGGCATGGAAGAAGCGGTGATGGGTATGGCTCATCGGGGCCGTCTCAACCTCCTAGCCAACGTCATCGGCAAGGACTACAACAAGATCTTCCGCGAATTTGAGGGCGATCTAGACCCGGAGACCACAGGTGGCTCCGGCGACGTCAAGTATCACCTCGGGTTCTCCGGCAAATACGAGACCGCCGATGGGGCGATGATCGGCGTTCAACTCGTAGCCAACCCCAGCCACCTCGAGGCGGTTGATCCCGTGCTCGTGGGTGTGGTCCGAGCCAAACAGGAGAAGCGAGGCCCCCTGGGTTACCGCCAGGTCCTGCCCATCCTGGTCCACGGAGACGCGGCCTTTGCCGGACAGGGAGTGGTGGTTGAGACCTTTCACCTGTCCCAGCTCCGCGGTTATCGAACCGGAGGCACGGTTCACATCGTCATCAACAATCAGGTGGGGTTCACTACCTCGACCCTTGATGCCCGCTCGAGCTTCTACGCAACGGACGTGGCCAAGACCGTGGCCGCTCCGATCATCCACGTGAACGGTGACGATCCCGAGGCGGTTTGGCGGGTGGCGAAGACCGCCTTCGCCTTCCGTGAGGCATTCAACCGCGACGTCGTCATCGACATGATTTGTTATCGGCGCCGCGGCCACAACGAAGGAGACGAACCGTCCTACACCCAGCCGTTGATGTACAAGCTCATCGATCTAAAGCGGTCAGTTCGCAAGTTGTACATGGAGCGTCTGGTCAACACCGGAGATATCTCGGTGGAGGACGGGGAAGCTTTGCTGCAGGAATTCCACGACCTGCTCGATCACGCTTTTCAGGAGACCAAACAATCGGCGCCTGCTGCGCCTCTCCAGCGCATCCAGCCGATGAACGGGGAGGAGCCGGTCACGGCCGTGCCGAGGGCCGAACTCGACGAGATCCTTCGATTCGCCACGTCACCACCGGAGGATTTCACCGTTCATCCCAAGCTTGTGAAGATGCTCGACGAGAGGGCGAGAGCACTCGAGCTCGGTGTGGTTGATTGGGGGACGGCCGAGACCCTTGCCATCGGATCCATCGCCCGCGGGGGGATGCCGGTTCGGCTGGCGGGCGAGGACTCCCGTAGAGGCACCTTCAGCCACCGCCACGCCGAGCTCACCTGTTACGACTCCGGCGTCGAGTGGACTCCACTCCAACTGCTGACTGCTGGATCGACCCGGGTCCGGATCGTCGATTCACCTCTGTCGGAGTTTGCTGCCGTGGGATTCGAATATGGCTATTCGGTCGAATGGCACGAGGCCTTTGTCGCCTGGGAGGCACAGTTTGGGGACTTCACCAACGGCGCCCAGGTGATCATCGACCAGTTCATCGCTGCCGGTGAGGCCAAGTGGGGGCAGCAATCGGGTTTGACCCTCCTACTGCCGCACGGATACGAGGGCCAGGGCCCTGAGCATTCGTCGGGGCGAATCGAGCGATTCTTGGAGTTGTGCGCCAACGAGAACATGCGGGTGGTCGTTCCGTCCACCACCGGTCAGTACTTCCATCTCCTCCGGCGTCAGGCACTTCTGCGTCCCCGCAAGCCGTTGATCGTTTTCACCCCCAAGTTGTTGCTCCGCACCAAGGATTCCTTCTCGCCGCTCGAAGTCTTCACGACGGGGCGGTTCGAGCCGGTTCTCGAGGACGGAGTGGCATCGACAGCCGCCACCAGACTTGTGCTCTGTTCGGGAAAGATCTACCACGACCTCGCCCGGCGGCGGGCCGAGGCCAAATTGGATCACGTCGCAATCGTTCGTATTGCCCAGTTGTATCCCATGGGGACCGAGGCCCTCTCAGATCTGGCCGCCCGCCATCCCGGGGCGGACCTGGTGTGGTGTCAGGAGGAGCCGGAGAACATGGGCGCATACCGCTTCCTCTGGTTCCATTTGCGACAGATCTTCGGACGCGAACCTGCCTACGCCGGACGCAAACCTGGCGCATCACCGGCCACAGGGTCCGTGAAGGTTCATCTTCAGGAGCAAGCGGCCCTGGTCAACGCCGCCCTCGGGCTCTAAGCCCTCTCTAAATGGGCGGTGGCCGGGTTCAGGCTTCAACCGGTGGCAGGTATTGAGCCTTGTGGAACTCCCCGCCACGGACGTCGATCTCCCAGGTCGAACCCTTCTTGCAGTCGTACGGTGATTTCAGGGTCATCCCTCTGCGAGCCATCCAATCCATGACGGCCGGTATCACATCGCCGTGGGAGCAGAGAACGGCGTTGGTCCCGGCCAGGTCCCGCAGCAAGTTACGGGTGGCTTTGCCGCCTTCACCCTCGGCCAGGGCCGGGTGCTCGACGATCTCGAGCCCGGTTGCCTCGGCAAGCGGTTGCACGGTTTGAACGCAACGGAGAAAGGGGCTCGTCAGGATTGCCTCGATCTGGCTTTCTCTGAGGGTCTTGGCCAGACCGGCTGCCTGTTTTTGACCCTTGTTGGAAAGAGGGCGCAGCCGGTCCTCACCTTCCCAAGATCTTCTGTCGCCGGCAACCGCGTGTCGAACCAGAAGCAGGGTGCCGGTGGCAAGCAAAGCATCGAGATCCACCTGGTCGAGCAGCACACGGTCGTCGTCGTAGGTGAGCAAGGCGCTGGCTTCGTCCGGGTCCAGCCACCGGAGTTCGTCGACCTCTTTGTTGGGAACAAACGGATCCGGTCGGCTTGACCGCATCCCAAACCACCGGACCCTTTTGATGCCATTGCCAGTGTCGAAGTCGGTTTGTCCTATTGACGAAACCAGGCGGGGATTCTGGCCGGTTTCTTCGGCGACTTCGCGGACAGCGGCGTCGACCGGGTTCTCGCCCTCTTCGTTCTTGCCTTTGGGAAACGTCCAATCGTCATAGCGGGGACGATGAACCAAGAGAACCTTGATGCCATTGGGCCCCGGCTGCACGACCAGGCCACCGGAGGCCTCGATTGGCTTGACCATCCTCCCAATTCAAACAGGTACTGCTCAACCAGGTGCTTATAAGCGGGGAATAGTCGAGGGAAGCGGAACCCTCCGATCGATCGTGAAGTCCGGGGTCCTTGAGGTCTCGACTGCTGTCAGGTCGATCGACAGTGCTCCACAGTGACGGCAGGTTCTTCGGACAATCCCTCCACCGGCTTCGTTGCCCGGGCCGAACCGGTGGTGTCCGGTCCGACAGTCGGCCATGGCCTGGCGGCGGGAGAGCTTCCGGCGGTTTCGAGCCATAGATGGACCCTAGCCACGGAGAGCGTTCATCCCGCGTATTTGAGTGGTGGCCCGCCTGTGACGGCTAGGGAACCGCGACCGCAGCACCGTCGTCTCAACCGTATGAGACGCCTCCTGCCCTTGCTGTTTCTGGTCGCTTCCATCTTCGGTTTCGCCGGTGCGGCCAATGCCTGCAGCTGTGCCATGCTCGAACCAAACCAGATGCTGGAGTTCGCCCCTACAGCCTTTGTCGGGACGGTGACAGGAGTGGGCCAGGCGGCACCGGCGGTGAGGGGAGGCGATGGCGGCTCCAGGGTCTTCACTTTTGAGGTCGAGACGGTCCTGGCCGGTGAGGTCCCGGCGGTGGTCGATGTATCCACTGCCGACAACAGCGCCGCTTGCGGTTTCGAGGCGGCGATTGGAACCAGGATGGCCGTGTTCGCCGCCGACGAAGACGACGGGGTTCTGAGCTCGGGTTTGTGCTCGACCACCGACCCCGATGTGGCGATCAAGGCGCTGGGACCGGGCAACCCCCCGAGCGAGGGCAGCCC
>CAZPIZ010000067.1:5491-7705 GCA_964586615.1 uncultured Acidimicrobiaceae bacterium
CCCCCCGAGCGAGGGCAGCCCAGCGAGCCCTGTTAGTTCCGGCCCCGGTTTCGATTGGCAGGCGGTCTGGCTCGGAGCCGGCGGCCTGGCCGTGGTGGGAGCGGTCTGGTTGGTTGGCCGTCGCCGCGGTTAGTTAGCCGTCCGTCACCTTCCTGATCCCGGCCAAAACCCGGGCGGGGGTGATCAGGGCGTGGCGCTCGATCGCGAATTGAGGCCAGGGCGTATCAAAGCCCGTGATCCTCACGATGGGTGCCCGCAACGAGTACAAGGCTTGCTCGGCAACGACGGCCGAGATATCGGCACCGACCCCGGCCGAGCCCTGCGGCTCCTGGACGATCAGAAGACGACCGGTCTTCTCGACCGATGCCAGGACCGTTTCGCGGTCCCAGGGGAACAATGTTCTGAGGTCGATGATCTCTGCCGATTGCTCCGCTTGCTCGGCTGCCGTGACCACAACCGGAACCATTCCCCCATAGGTCACGATGGTTAGGTCGGTCCCTTCCAGGACGATCCGGGCCCGACCGATCGGGATGGTGTAATGCGAGGTCGGAACCTCCTCCCGTCCGGCCCTGTAGAGCACCTTGGGCTCGAGGAATATGACCGGGTCATCCCCCTCCAACGCCGCGGTTAGCAGTCCTTTGGCATCGATCGGAGTCGAGGGGCAGATGACGACCAATCCCGGGGCATGGACGAAGTAGGCCTCCGGTGAGTCGCAATGATGTTCGTGGGCGCCGGTCCCGGCCCCGCTCGGGAAGCGGACGACGATAGGAAGGCTCACGTTGCCCCGGGTGCGGTAGCGAAAACGGCCGAGGTGGCTGACGATCTGGTCGAAGGCCGGATATACGAATCCGTCGAACTGGATCTCGGGGATCGGTCGGGCGCCGGCGATAGCCATGCCGATCGCGGTGCCGACGATGCCAGACTCGTTCAACGGTGTGTCGATGACCCTGTCCTCGCCGAATCGCTCCTGAAGGCCTTCGGTTATCCGGAAAACACCTCCGGACTTGCCGACGTCTTCTCCCAGCACGATGGTCTCAGGTCGGGCTTGCATCGCTTCGGTCAGCGCGGCGTTGATGGCTTCGGCCATCGTCCAGCGAGCGGTCGGTCCCGACATTGGCGGATCGCCGCCTACCTGCCAGACCTCTTCGGCGGAGAACTCAGTCAGAGGTTCACCGTGGGCAGCCTGCATCTCGTGAAGCTGCTCGATGACCATCACCGGGATTCGTGAGAAGGCGTGGCGTGCAACGTCATCGCGGGTCGGAAGAGGCCGAGCCTCGATCTCGGTGATGGCTGCCTCCATCTGGTCGGCTACCTCGAGGGCGACCTTTTCGCCCAGTTGTTCGTCCCACTCCCCCCGAGATTCGAGGTACCGGCGGAAGCGCTCGATCGGATCTTTCTCCCTCCAGGCCGCCTCCTCGTCGGCAGAGCGATAACGGCGAGCGTCGTCGGCGGTGGCATGGGCGCCGTATCGGTAGGTGAGCGCCTCGATCAGGGTCGGGCCCCCGCCGGCCCGGGCCCGCAAAAGGGCCTCGCTGACCGCGGCGTAGACGGCGAGCACGTCCATCCCGTCGACCCGGACTCCGGGAAACCCGTAGGCCTCGGCCTTCTGGGCGATGGTCTCCGATGCGGTCTGCTTCTCATAAGGGACCGAGATGGCGTAAAGGTTGTTGGCGCAGATGAAGACCACCGGGGCCTTCCAGACGCCGGCGAAGTTCATGCCGGAGTGGAAGTCGGTTTCCGAGGTGGCTCCATCCCCGAAGTAGACGGCGGTGACGGTGTCCTCACCTCGCAGTTTGGTTATGTAGGAGTAACCGACCGCGTGGGGGAGCTGGG
The DNA here is from genome assembly GCA_964586615.1 of uncultured Acidimicrobiaceae bacterium. Taxonomy (GTDB): domain Bacteria; phylum Actinomycetota; class Acidimicrobiia; order Spongiisociales; family ZC4RG35; genus DATEEG01. The sequence goes on from CAZPIZ010000067.1 coordinate 7,325, forward strand.
TGGCGATGGGAACGGTGGTGGTGCCCATCCGTAGGCGGCGCACGTCCCAACCATCGTTTGGCAAACCGCGCCAGTAGGACATGACCGTATCGATCGGGACACCCCGAGCCAGTTGCAGACCGTGTTCGCGGTAGGACGGGAACACGAAGTCGTTCTCGGCCAGGGCCAGCGCCGAGCCGATCTGAACCGCCTCCTGGCCTTTAAGCATCGGATAGGTGCCGATCCGCCCCTGACGTTGCAGCGAAAGCATCCGGCGGTCGAACTCGCGACTCAAGACCATCAACCGGTACATCGATGACAGCAGCTCGGACGGCAGCTGTGGATCCGCCCCGGTCAGCGAACCGTCGGGAGCCAGGACCTGTGCGGTCGGGTACGAGGCCA
>CAZPIZ010000067.1:7805-9029 GCA_964586615.1 uncultured Acidimicrobiaceae bacterium
CTGAAACGACGAAACCCGCCCATGCGGGGCGGGTCGCCGGAAGAGAGAAGCGGCTAATTAGCCAGGTCGGGAAAGCTCCCTCCGGCTGTCATGGCCCGCCGGGAAGGCGGGTCAGTCTCTTGTATCGGTCCGTGGAGCGGCGGGGGTTGAGCAAGAACGCCTTTTCTTTTCTGCGCCCCAACGCGGGTAGCCTCGGTTTGTGCCTGCCATGAGGCCCGGAGTGGCCAAAATTCCACCATACGAGGCCGGGCGGCCCATCGAGGAGGTGGCGCGGAGCGTCGGCCTCGATCCGGCGACAGTCATCAAACTCGCCTCCAACGAGAGCCCGATCCCTCCCTTCCCGGAGGTGGTGGAGGCCATCGCCGCAGCCGCGGCCGGTAGCAACCGCTACCCGGACAACGACTGGTATGTACTGGCGCAGGCAGTGGCCAATCAACTCCAGATCGATCCTGACCATCTGATGTTCGGTGGGGGGAGCTCTGAGTTGCTCCGGGTTGCCTCGCTCGCGGTTGGAGGCGAGGGGACAAGTGCCGTCTATCCGTGGCCGTCATTTGTCATCTACCGAATGGGCTCGGTGCTGGCGGGCAGCACACCAATCGAGGTCGCCCTCACAAATGATCATCGGCTTGATCTCGACGCCATGGCTGGCGCCGTCCGTGGCGACACCACCGTGGTCTTTCTCTGCAACCCCAACAATCCGACCGGGACCCATCGCTCGAATTCGGAGGTCGCAGGGTTCATCGACTCGATGCCGGAGAGAGTGCTGGTGATCGTCGACGAGGCGTACTTCGAGTACGTGACGGCTCCTGATTACCGCTCTGCGCTGGACCTGGCCCTGGCCCGACCCAATGTCATCGTGCTTCGCACCTTCTCAAAGATCTACAGCCTGGCATCGTTGCGTGTTGGCTATGCCATCGGGCACCCCTCGACTCTGACCGACCTCCGGCGGGCCCAGGCACCGTTTACGGTCAGCGGCCTCGCCCAGGTGGCGGCGCTCACCGCCATCCGTTACCCCCAACGAGTGGAGGAGAGGGCGCGATTCAATGCCGGGGAACGTAGCCGGCTGGAGAAGGAGCTCGAGGCGCGAGGTGTGGAGTTCGTCCCTTCACAGGCCAACTTTGTCTATTTGCGCCCCGAAGTCAGCGACCCCGGAGCATTTGATGCTCTTCTGCGGAAGGGTGTCATCGTTCGCCAATTCGGGGGCGGGTGGATCCGGGTGACGAT
>CAZPIZ010000068.1:0-8813 GCA_964586615.1 uncultured Acidimicrobiaceae bacterium
CTTTCTTCGCTGACCTAATGGGCTGGCGGCGGGGCGAACCTGATCCCATCGGACCTGACTGACCGACTGCTTTCCCTATCTCTTGATGACTTGGACGATCGACAGCAGGTGCTCCCCGGTGCCGAAGTCGAAGTCGGCCGAGCCGACTCCGGGGTCGCCCGCAGGGCCGTCAGCGAAACCGACGATTCCGGTACCGTGGGGCCATGGCCTTTACGGAACCGTCGATTTCTGCCGTTAATAGGAATCAGCGGTTGTCGAGGGTCGCCGATGAGGGAAGATCGACCTCAGCAGCGGGATTCGATGCAATTCGTCGAAACCGCATCCCCTGATGGCGGAGCAAGCGGGATATCGCGTTTACCAATGGGGGGTTGACCCTCGTTGGGAATCCTTCCCGATACCGTCACCCGGCCTCGGTGAGGTTCTCGTCGAGGTCGAAGCATGTGGTGTCGGTATGACCGTGCTCAACTGCATCAACGGCAACCTGGGCGACGATCCGGCACTGTTGCCCCGAGTCCCAGGACATGAGCTGGTAGGCCGGGTGATCGAGGCAGGCCAAGACGCCGATCCCGGCCTGGTCGGGCGACGGGTCGTCGCCTACTTTTACCTCCTCTGCGGCCGCTGCCAGTCCTGTCTGGCCGGGCGCGAGCAGCGCTGCCTCAACCTGGCTGGTTTTGTCGGCGTGCACCGTGACGGAGGCTACGCCCCGTGGACGGTGTTGCCGCAAATCAACGTGATCCCGGTGGCGGAAGACCTCGACCCGGTGGCAGCCACCGTGGTTCCGGATGCGGTGGCTACTCCGGTGCACGTCGCCGACCGGGCGGCCATCGGACCCGGGGACCGGGTGGCGGTTCTGGGTGCAGGTGGTGGTGTTGGCATCCACATGATTCAGGTGGCTCGACACCGAGGGGCAGCCGTCGCCGGCCTCGACGTCACCGAGGATAAGCTTGCCCAAATCGAACGACTCGGTGTCCGTTCTGTGCGTTCTGATGATTTCCGGGGTCTCGATCACGCCATTTTCGACGGGGACCCGCCGACCGTGGTGGTCGACCTGCTCGGGACGCCTGACACGGCAGCCTGGGCGCTTTCTGCACTCGGCATGGGGGGCCGCTTGGTAGCACTGACCACCTTTCCCGGTCGTCCGGCCACCTTCGAGGCGCGCGACCTCGTCTTCCGAGAGCTGGCCGTCTTCGGATCGCGTTACAGCCACCGGTCCCAGGTCGAAGAGGCCGCCCGCCTGGTGGCTGAGGGTGAGGTGCTGCCGATCATCGGGGAGGTGACCGGCCCGGAGGCGGTGCTGACCCTGCACGAGAAGCTTCGAGCGGGGCAGCTGGTTGGACGGGGGGCCCTGGATTGGCGAAGGGCCAGGTCAACCGGCCCGTAAGACCGGCGTCGACCTTGTGGGCAGACGGGCTTCGGTTTCCCCGTCGCCGAGAGCCCAGCTTCGTATATGGTGCATGATCGGTCGAGAGGAGCGAAACACTGGGTGTCTGACACGGTGAGCGAAGCGCCAATGAGAGAGACCGTACTGCGAGCAGGGAAGCTCAGGAGGCGGTTGTACGTGTCTCTATTGTCGCTGGCGGCGCTGGCCGTCTTGGTGTGGTGGATCCTCCAGAGCATGAGCGCTCGGTCGTTCTTGATCCAAACTCTGAACGGCCTCAGCTTCGGGGCGGTGCTGTTCTTTCTCGCCAGCGGCTTCACGTTGATATTCGGGTTGATGCGGATCACCAACCTGGCGCACGGGGGGTTCTATCTGGTGGGCGGCTACATCGGATTCACCGTCATGCGGGCCACCGGCAACTTCGCCCTGGCCCTGCTGGGCGCCGGGGCAGGAATCACGGTGCTGGGGCTGTTCACCGAGCGAGTCCTTCTCCGTCCGATCCGCGGCCTGGAAAAACCGGAGGTACTCCTCACCATCGGGCTCACCTTCGTGCTCGGAGACCTTGCCCTGGCGATCTGGGGAGGAGACCCAACTCCCGTTCCGGTGCCGGGCTTCTTGCAGGGTCCCCTGAACATGGGCGATCTTGCGTACCCCCGTTATCGTCTCTTCGTGGTGGCGTGTGCGGTCGCGGTGGCGGGAATACTCTTCTATATCGAGCGCAGGACCAGGCTCGGGGCGATCGTACGAGCGGGGGTCGACGATCGGAGGATCGCCGCCGCCCTCGGCATCAACATCGAGGCGGTATTCACCGGCGTGTTCATGCTCGGGGCGTTCCTAGCCGGGTTCGCCGGGGTCATCGGTGGGGGTTTCCTCACCCTCCTTCCCGGTCAGGACTTCGAGATCCTGCTCTTCGCCCTAGTGGTCGTCATCCTCGGTGGCCTAGGCAGCCTGACCGGAGCGGTCCTGGGTGCGGTTCTGGTTGGGCTGATCGACTCGTTCGGAAAGGCTCTGGTGCCCGAGTTGGCGTTCTTCACGCTGTTCGCTCCCATGGCGTTGATACTGGTGATTCGGCCCCAGGGGCTAGCGGGGAGAAAGAATTGAAACGGCTCTCGCTCACCGGCCGCGTGAAGCTCATTCTCCTGCTGGTGGCCATCGCCATCGGGATCGCCGCCCCGTACATGTTCAGTTCATTCATCATCGGTCTTTTGACCCTCGCTCTCATCTCGGGGTTGTTCGCAATGAGTGTGGACCTCCTGGCCGGGTACGCCGGGTTGGTGACCTTGGGCCAGGCCGGGATCACGGCGGCGGCGGCCTACGGCGTCGGATACATGTCGAACAAGGTCGGAGCCGGGACCGGATTGCAGGTCATAACCGGTCTTGGTGTCGGTTTGGTGGTGGCCGCCATCTTTGGAGTCATGGCCATGCGATCGACCGGCGTGTACTTCATGATGATCACCCTCGCTCAGGGAATGATTGTGTGGGGGCTGTCGATCCGGCTCTACCAGATCACCGGTGCCGAGAACGGGCTGACCGGCATCGAACGCCCAGCCTTTGTTTCCCTCTACTGGCAGTACTACTGGTTCGTGCTGGCCGTCGTCATGCTGTGTTCGCTCCTGCTGTTCGTCTCCGTACGGTCGCCGTTCGGGGTGGCCGTGAAGGGTCTCAGGGAGAGCGAGAGCCGAATCCGGATGCTCGGCTACAACCCGGCACTGCAAAAGTTCTACGTCTTCATGGTTGCCGGGTTCTTTGCATCCGTGGCCGGCATTCTCCTCGTATATCTCAATGAGTTCATCAGCCCGTCCGCCGCCACGCTGGCGGCCTCCGCCATCGGGGTGCTCGAGGCGATCCTCGGCGGAATCGGCACGCTGATTGGTCCGATGATCGGCGCTTTCATCATCGTGTTCATTCAGAACATGGTGAGCACCCACCTCGAACGATGGCCGACCCTGATGGGGCTGGTCTTCATCCTCGTGGTGATGTTCGCCCGCCAGGGCCTCGTTGGCGCCGTTTCGAGCCGTTGGGCGAGGTGGGTGGCCTGACGCCAGCAGGCTGCCAGTGGCGAGGTGTCGAGTCAGGAGAACGAGGTTTCAACCGGGGCATTGGCGTTGGAGCATTCCGAGCCATCGTGAGGGAAGGCCGGGATCAAGAAGAAGGAAAGCCGGACTGAGGAGGACGACATGATAAGGAAATGGTCAAGATCGATGGCCGTTGTTGCGGTGCTGGCGATGCTGTTGGCGGCCTGCGGGGCTCCCGGCGGGGAGGACACCACCACCACAACTACTCCGGCGACAACCGCGGCGACCACCGCGACGACCGCCGCGGGAGAAACCACCACGACCTCGGAGGCACCGTCGGTATGCACCGAGCCGATCAAAGTGGGCGTGCTACAACCGCTGACCGGTGGTATCGCCGCGTCCGGGAACGACGCCAGGATCGGATGGGAGCTGTACTGGGAGAACAATCCGACGGAAGTGGCAGGCTGTACGGTTGAGTTCCGAGTGGAGGACACCGCCGGAAACCCGGACACTGCCCTTCAGAAAGCCGACGAGCTGGTGCAGAACTACGGCGCCGACGTCATCGTCGGGGAGTTGCTCGCCAATGTGACATTGGCTCTGGCCGATCGGCTCAAGGACCAGGACGTCATCTTCATGGTGCCGATCGGATCGGCCGACGACCTCACACAGCGTCTCCGCGATCAATATCCCAATCTCATCCGGGCCGGGGGCTGGACCTCCAGCCAGACCTCGCATGTGTTGGGACAGTGGGCGTACGACCAGGGTTACCGCAACATGGCCACCATCTGCACGGATTACGCCTTCGGGCACGAGATGTGCGGGGGTTTCGTTCAGGTGTTCACCGAGGCGGGTGGCGTGATCGATCCGGCCCAGCAGATGTGGAATCCGCTTGGCTCCACCGACCTCGGCACCTACGTCACCCAGCTCCAGGGCTTCGCACCTGACGCGGTGTTCAACACCCAGGTGGGTGCCAGCGTCAGCGACTTCCTGAAGAACTGGAGTGATTTCGGACTGAAGGACGAAATCCCGCTGCTTGGCAACGAAACCCTGCTGGACGTGTCGAACATACGCAACGTACCCCCCGAGCAGGTGGAGGGTCTGATTTCGTCAGGGCACTGGGCGGAGGGTCTCGACGCGCCGGAGACCCAGGAGTTCCTTGAGATCTTCGACGCCGCCACCGGGAATCTGCCCTCGTACTACGCCGCCGCCACCTGGACCGCGGCCCAGTATCTGGCGGCAGCCATCGAAGAGAGAGACGGCGACATCTCCGACCGGGTGGCGACGATCGAAACCATGAAGGGCCTGGAGCTTTCGACCCCCTTTGGTCCTTCCCGGATCGACGACTACGGCAACCCGATCCTTGACATCTACATCCGCCAGATCGAAGTCCGAGACGACGGGCGGCTGTGGAACGTCGTGATCGACACGTACGAGGACATCGACCAGTTCTGGCCGAAGACCGCCGAGGAATATCTAACCCAGCCGGTCTACAGCCGTGACTTCCAGGGCAACGCAGGCGGTTGAGGAGCTGGGAGTGGTTGACCCCATCCTTCTCATCGAAGACCTCTCCGTGCATTTTGGAGGGGTGAGAGGGGTCGATGGTGTTTCGTTCCGCGTCGAGCGGGGTGAACGCTGGGCCGTTATCGGTCCGAATGGAGCAGGAAAGACCACTCTCTTCCGAGCTATCTCCGGAGAGGTGCAACCGACCAAGGGTCGAGTGCACCTCTTCGGTGCCGACATGTCACATGCCTCGCCCTACAAGAAGGCGCAGAGAGGGCTCGGCCGGACCTATCAAATCACCAATCTGTTTCAGGCTCTCTCCGTTGAGCAGAACCTGGTGATCGCTGCCCAGGCTCGGAGCCTTACCCGGTTCATCGCATGGCGACCGTTGCGTATCAAGGGTTGGCTCGACGAGCGGATATCAATGGTCCTACAACAGGTCGGTCTGGTTGAACAGCGCCAACATGTGGTGGCTGAGATGTCGCATGGCGAGCAGCGGCAACTTGAGATCGCCATGGCTCTAGCCGGGAACCCGGAGTTGTTACTGCTCGACGAACCCGGGGCAGGCCTGTCCGCGGCTGAGCGCAAGATCATGCGGGAGTTGATTTCATCACTGTCCAGGGATCTCTCGATCGTCCTGATCGAGCACGACATGAGCATCGCCCTCGAGTTGGTCGATCGGGTTCTCGTACTCGACAACGGTCGGTCGATCGCCGAAGGAGACCCCGAGGCGATCCGCAACAACCAACGTGTTCAAGACGTCTACCTGAGAAGCGACTGATGTTGAGAGTGGAGGGTCTCTATTGCTCCTACAGCACTGCCCCCGTCCTCGAGGATGTCTCCATCGAGGTCAGGGAAGGCGAGGCGCTGGCGTTGCTCGGCCGCAATGGCATGGGTAAGACCACCCTGGTGCAGGCACTGGTAGGCATCGAACCACCGCAGGTCAAGCAAGGCTCAGTCACCTACCGGGGCGAAGAACTCCTCGGTCTCAAGAGCTATGAGATCTCTCGCAAGGGGATCGGCTATGTCCCACAGGGACGCCACGTTTTTGGGAGCCTGACGGTGGTCGAGAACCTGGAGATCGTCGCCCGACGGGGTACCAACGGGGCAGAGCCATGGACCGTGGATCGGGCATTCGATTTCTTCCCGAGGCTGGCCGAGCGACGGAGCAGCTACGCCAGGAATCTGTCTGGTGGTGAGCAGCAGATGCTTGCCATCGCTCGGGGACTCATGACCAATCCCACGTTGCTGCTGATGGACGAGCCATCCGAAGGATTGGCGCCGCCCGTGCTCTCGGTCATACGTGAACGACTCCAGGCACTCAAGGGCCCCAACCTGTCGATTCTGCTGGTTGAACAGAATCTGGGTCTCGCCACCTCGTTGGGCGATCGGATCAACATCATGGCCGAGCAGGGGAGGATCGTGTGGGAAGGTACCCCCGCCGAACTCGAGGCCGATGAGAAGGCAACCCACAGGCACCTTGGCGTGTAGCCCGGCGCTGCGGCACCGTACCGGCCTCCTACCTCACGATTCTTGCCGGTGCAGGTTGGCGGAGTGCTCGAGGTATCTGCAGAGCGCCGCCGCGTCGAGGTCGCCCAATCCGGCTTCATTTGAGCGCTCATAGAGGGGGATAGCGGCGTCGAGGAGCGGGGTGGGAGCCCCAACGTCTTCGGCAAACGCCTTGATGATGCGGGCATCCTTCAAGATGATGGCGAGTCGGGCCGAGGGCGGATCGTAGGTATCGGCCACCATCATCGGCCCGCGGATGTCGAAGATCTTCGACGAGCCGACCCCGTCACTCATGACCTTCTGGACCACCGACGGATCCATGCCGGCGGCGATGCCGAGAGCGTGGGCTTCGGCGGTGGAGAGGTTGTGGACCGCGACCAGCAGATTGGCGATGTACTTCATGGTCGAACCAGTGCCAAACTCGCCCAGGTAGTGGGTCGAGCGCCCAATCACATCGAAGATGGGGGCGGTCCTCTCGAACGCCTCGGGCGAACCTGAGGCGAACACCACGAGGGTGGCGTCGGCCGCCTGGAGTCCGGTGCCACTGACGGGCACGTCCATCAGTTCGACGCCCACTTCGGCGAATCGGTCTCTCGAACGTTGTTTGGCCTCGAGAGGAAAAACACCCATCTCCACCACGATGAGCCGGGGGTGAGCGCCATTAGCCACATCATCGGTCGCCTCTTCAAGGGCGGCGACCGTGGGTAAGGAGAGAAGAACCACGTCCGAAGCGGCCGCCACTGCCGCCCCCGACGGCTCGGGGTCGCCGCCGCGGGCGGCAAAACTGTCCACTTTCTCGGGAAGGATGTCGTATCCGTGAACCTGGTATCCCGCTCTCAGGAGATGACCGGACATCGCCGATCCCATCACTCCTAGGCCCACCACCCCTATACGTTCCGCCATTCTTCCTCCTCGCCAACTGGTCAGGGACACGGCCGCCCCTGTTGCCCGGCCCGCCGCGGATCAGATGGATGTCCAACCATCTCACGCGGCGCAGATAATTCGTTCGAAAGGGCTGAGCGATGAACATAGCGGGCATAACTCTGTCCTAACACCCCATCTCGGGGAACCAACGGAACCGTGCCCTGATTAGCGAGAGCTAGGCTCGGCGTTCCTGGGCACAGCGGGTTTGAACATTGGTGGACGCGACCGGAAGGAGCCTGCACGTGTTTGGTGTCGGGCTTGAACCCGAGCAGCAATCGATTCTGGAGGTAACACGGAGATTCGCCAAAGAGGTAGTCGCTCCGGTGGCGGCCGATCTCGATCGAGCGACCAATCCCGAAGACTGTTTCTCCTGGGACATCGTCGAGAAAGCACATGCAGCCGGCATCAGGACGGCAACCCTGGCGCGGGAGTACGGTGGAGCGGGAATCGATTCCCTCACCACCGCCATGATGCTCGAGGAACTGGCGAAGGCCGATCTTGGTGTTTCGGTGATCTTCGCCCAAACGCTGAAGATCGCCCAGACCCTCCAGAGCGCAGCGACGGCCGCGCAACGGGCTCGCTTTCTTCCCGACTACGCCGCCGATCCACGAGGCCTCCTGGCGATCGCCATCACCGAACCCGACCGCTCCTCGGATTACATCATTCCCTATCCGACCGGCGACTACCAGACAAAAGCCGTTCGCATCGACAGAGGGTGGGTCATCAATGGCCACAAGCATTTCATCTCCAACGGCAATCGTGCCCGCCTTTACCTGGTCTTTGCACAGACCGAGTTGGGCGAGGGCCTAGTGGCAGGGAGCACTTGCTTTTTGGTAGAGCGTTCAACTCCAGGCTTCACCACCGGGGGGGTGCATGACAAGATGGGCGAGCGGCTGGTCAACAACTCCGAGTTGTTCTTCGACGACTGCGCCGTTTCCGACGAGAATGTGCTGGGCGAGGTTGGCAAGGGCTTCGAGGTGCTGGTTCGGTTCTTCCCGGCCAGCAACGCCTACGCAGCCGCCAGTGTCCTTGGGGTGGCGCAGGCTGCCTATCAGCGTGCGCTCCATTGGACCCGGACTCGCTATCAAGGTGGCCGCTATCTGATCGAACACGACTCGGTCGCCCAGACACTGGCCAGGCTCGACATGCTCATCGGTGCCGCCCAGGCGTATGTCTACCGAGCTGCCTGGATGGCCGACCACCGCGACGAGGGATGGGACCCCAAGATGGGTGCCCTCCCCAAGGTCTTCGCCTCCGAGGTCGCCTGGGAGGTGGTCACCGCCACCCTCGAACTGCACGGAGGCTACGGCTACATGCGCGAAATGGGTATCGAAAAGCTGGTTCGGGATGCCGCCGCCTTCCTCCACTCCGACGGTGCCAATCCGAGTCTGCTGTTGAAAGCCGCCCGATTCATCCGCCAGGAGAACCAGTCGTAGCTGACGGACTCGGGCGGCTCCTCGGGACCTCCGGATAAGTTTGCCGCGTGG
>CAZPIZ010000069.1:0-8766 GCA_964586615.1 uncultured Acidimicrobiaceae bacterium
GGGACCAGACCGATTTCACCAACGCCCTTGATCCCGTAGGGAGAGTTGGGCTGGGGGGACTCGATGAGGATGACGTCCACCGGTGGCATGTCCTTGGGGCGGATGATCTGGAGCGATCGCAAGGTCAGGTTGGTGGGTCGACCCTGGTCGTCGCATGGGAAATCTTCCGAAAGCGCGTAGCCGAGACCCATGTGCACCGAGCCCTCGATCTGGCCTTCGCAGAGCATCGGGTTGACCGCCCGCCCGACATCGTGGGCAGCCACCACCTTCTCGATTCTCCCGCTGGCCCGGTCGGCGATCACCAACTGGGCGGCGTAGCTGAATGTGGAATGGAGGATCGGGTTTTCGAGACCCTCGGAGAGGCTGTTGGTCCAGTCGACCCGGTATTCCCCGAGATAATCGACCCCGACCTGACGTCCACCCTCGATGGCAGCGCGGCAGGCGTCCTTGACGGCCCCGGCGCCCATCAAGGTGCCCCGCGAACCTGTGGTCTGGCCGGTGCCCAGTTCCCGAGTGGTGTCGACGATGACCCTGACCCTCTCGGGCTCGATCCCGAGTTCTTCGACTGCAACCTGAAGCGCAACGGTGTGGATGCCCTGGCCCATCTCTGTCCAACAGTGCCGGACCTCGACGGTGCCATCGGCTTCGAAGCGAATCACCGCTTTGGCCCACTCCTTGAAGCCGTTGCCAAGCCCGGAGTTCTTGATCCCGAGACCGAGGCCCACCGCCTTTCCCTCCGATCTGGCCTGGTCATAGTGGGGCTTGATCGTGTCGAGACAGATAAGAGCCCCCTTGCAGCCGTCATCCATGATCTGGCCGGCGCCCCATATCGCCCCGGGAGTGACGACGTTTCGACGACGCATCTCCCAACCGCTGATCCCGACCATTTCGGCCAATCGGTCCATAACCCCCTCCATGGCGAATTGCGCCTGGTTGGCACCAAAGCCCCGAAAGGCCCCGCCGACCGGATTGTTGGTTCGGGCCGCCACGGCCTCGACATCGACCACGGGGACCGTGTAGGGCCCAGTGGCATGACCGGCGGCCCGCTCGAGCACCTTCATGCCCACCGAGGCGTAGGGGCCGGAATCGCCGATCATCCGAGCCTTGAAAGCCGTGAGCCGTCCCTCCCCATCACATCCGGCCCAAACCTCGATACGGATCGGGTGGCGCTTGGCGTGAATCAGATGCGATTGGTCGCGGGTGACGGTGCACTTGACGGGGCGGTCGAGCAGGAAGGCGGCGAGGGCGGTCTGGGCCTGGTTGGAGAGATCCTCCTTCCCGCCAAAGGCGCCACCGTTGGAGACCAGTTCGACGGTGACGGCCGATTTGTCGAGGCCGAGGACCGCTGCGATCTGATCGCGGTCATCCCAGATCCCCTGTCCACCTGAATAGACATGCAAGGTGCCGTCCCCGTTGGGGAGCGCCAGGGTGGATTCTGGTTCGAGGAAGGCATGCTCCACGCGCTGGGTCTGGAACACCTCGTGCATGGTGTGGGCGCTTGAGGCCAGGACGGCGGCGGCATCGCCGCGTTGGTACGTCGAGGTCGACAGAACGTTCCCCTCAAGTCCCCATACCGCGTCGTCGGTACTTGCGATCGCCGCGATTGCGTCGGTGATCGGTGCCAACACGTTGTATTCGACGTCGATGACGTCGGCAGCACGACGGGCAGTGGCGACATCCTCGGCGACCACGATCGCCAGCACGTCGCCGGCATATGACGTGCGACCGCCCTCGGGAATGAACACCGGCCAATCCTTGTGGATCAATCCGACCCTGAGATCACCCGGCACGTCGGCGGCGGTGAAGACGGCGACCACTCCCGGTATCGCCCGGGCGGGTTCGGTGATGATCTTCACCACATCGGCGCGGGCGTGATCGGTGAGGCGGAGGGCAGCGTGCAGCATCCCGTAGATCGAAAGGTCGTCGATATAGCCGCGGTCTCCGAGGGCGAGGCTGACCCCTTCGTACTTGGCGCCTTCCTTTCCGATGCCACCGGGGAGGACCGGATCCGGAATCGGTGCTCCCGAAGCCAACAACTCGACCGCCTCGATGATCTTGATGTATCCGGTGCAACGGCACAGGTGGGCCCCGAGACGGCTCTCGATGGTGGACCTATCGAGATCGCTCCCCTTCTGGTCGAGGAGCGATTTAGTGCGGACCACGATCCCTGGGGTGCAGAAGCCACATTGCAGCGCTCCGGTGGCAGCAAAGGCGCGGGCCAGCCGATCCCGCTCGGCCTTTTCAAAACCCTCCAGGGTCGTCACCTCCCGACCAGCCACCTTCTGCATCGAAAGCTGACAAGAGATGGTCGCCTTGCCGTCGAGCAGGACCGTGCAGCAACCGCACTGGCCCGACGGAGCGCAGCCGTCCTTGGGCGAGGTGATGCCAAGTTCCTCGCGTAGCGCCGCCAACACGTGAGGATGCTCGGCCGAAGCCCGGACCTCGGCACCGTTGAGGCGGAAAGTCACCGGTGCCTGGACGGTCGTCATGATGAGATTGTCGGAGGTGCTTTACAAAGTGTCAAGCTTTGGCCCTTCCACTGAAACCCCCATTTTGGCGCGACAGGACCGTGCCAGGGCCCCATCGCGCCGCGCCAAAACGGGAGGATGGTCAGGTTTCGGGGGGCGGTTGGGCCCCCCGCCGTTCGGTGATCAGACGGTACGCCTCGGGGATGCGGTAGCGACCGAAATCGAACAGAGTCTTCTTGTAGAAGTCGCAATAGTCGAGATCCAGACGCGCAACGACCACCTCGTCACCGTTGGTGATGGCCTGGGCCACGATCTGGCCGGAGGGGGCGATGATGACCGTCTGCGCCAAGGAATCGACCCCTTCCTCCAGACCTCCCTTGGCCACCCCGACCACGTAGGCGCCGTTCTGATAGGCACCCGACTGCATGACCAGATGGTTGTGGAACGCTTGTAGCGAGTTCTGCTGAGGATCGGGGACGTAATAGAGCGGGGTGTTGTAACCGATCAGCATCAACTCGGCCCCTTGCAGGCCCATCACCCGGTAGGTTTCCGGCCATCGCCGGTCATTGCAGATGGCCATGCCGACCACGCCGCCAAACGCCCGCCACACCGGGAACTCCTTGCCTGGTTCGAAGAAATGACGCTCGGCGTGTTGGAAGGGCCGCCACGGTTCGTTGTGCTCGTGGCCGGGGATGTGGACCTTTCGGTACCGCCCGACCACTGTCCCGTCCCGTTCGACCAGGATCTGGGTGTTGTGGCGGTGGGTGACACCGTCGTCATCGGTGCTGACCTCCGCATAACCAAGACAGAAACCGACCCCAAGATGGCGGGCCTGGTCGAAGAGCGGCTTGGTGGCGGGACCGGGCATCTCGGTCTCGAACCACGAAAGGATCTCCTGCTCGTCTTCGATGAAGTAGCGGGGAAAGAAGGTGGTGAGGGCAAGTTCGGGGAAGACGACCAGTTCGGCGCCCCGGGAGTGGGCGTCGGCCACCAGGACCAGGAGCCGCTCGACGACCTCTTCTCTGGTGTCGGCCCTGGCAACCGGGCCCATCTGGGCGGCAGCGACGGTGAGATAACGCGGCATCGGGTCGAATTCTCCCACTCCGTGGGCTGTTTTCGTCGCTGTACGACGCTTACTACCCAGGGTCGCGGTTTTGGGGCGGTTCTAGCGCTTCACCAGGAACAGGCCTGAGCTGGGTTTGGGGGCGAAGAAGGTTGCCTTGGGGGGCATCGCCCCACCTCTATCCGATACCGCCATCACCGCCTCGACCGTGGTGGGATGAAGAAGGAACCCGACCCCCCCGCGTTCGGCTACGACCGCCCTCAGACTCTCCGAATCGGGGAACCCGGGCACGAACGAAATCCGAGGATCGGTGCGTTCGTCAGTGACGCCCAATCGCGGCCCCAGCACCGTTCGGGCCAGTGCGGAAACGTCCTCTTCCTGGGGTCTGGCACCAAGATCGATGAGCCACTCCCCGGCCCGTGTTACCGCCACCGTCTTGCCGGGCGACCCCTCCAGACGTTGGGATGCCGGACCGGGCGGAAGAAGCTCACCATCGACCCAACGATGAAACGGGTAGACCACCAGGTCGTCATCGGGAAAGGCAACCGCCAGAAACCTGCCCGCCGCTGTCTGCGGATCGGCACCTCTTTGCACCGTGGCCGCCACCCGGTGATGCCCATCGACGATGTAGGCGGCGGGCACGTCCGAGAAGGCAGCCACCAGACCTTCCTGGGCTTCGGAGTTCTCGACCATCCAAACGGTCTTCCTGTCTCCGTCCTCCAGCGTCACGTCCAGGTCAGGGTGTTGCTCGGTCACCAGGGCAACCATGGCGTCGATTTCCGGCTGGCGCCGGTAGGTCAACCCGACCGGGGATGACCCGTATCCGACGGCGCGCATATAGTCGGTCAGATCAGCGACACGCTTCGGTCTGGTGTGTTCGTGGGGACGGATCACGCCCGGGAAGGCGGCAGCGGGGACGTCGCCGACAACTCCGGTCTGGACATGTCCGCGGCTTTCCAGACGGAGGACCGCAAACGTCTCACCGGTGAATCGCCAGGTCCCAGCGGCGAGCTCCTTCTCCAGGTAGTTCGACGCCTGAACCCGACGGCCCTCGACATCAAGATCGGGATCGTCCTCCTCGGACAGAGAGCCGTTCAGAAAGCTGCGGGGATGGGCGCGGGCATGGGCCAGACGCTCCGAGGGGGTGTAGAGGTCATACGGCGGGCTGATGACCTCGGCCGCCAGCTCCGGTCTGACCAAACCCGCCATCACCGGCAGGAGCCATCGGCTCATGGGAGGGCAGGCCGTACGGTGACGTGGATGATGTCGGGATTCATTGCCACCTCGGCCATCACCGTCTCCGGGATCTCCCCCTCGATGTGGATGCTCGCCACGGCGGCTCCGGCCCCGGCAAAGACCGAGTTCTGCATCTCCTGGACATTGAGGCCGCCACCCTTGAGCGATTCGAGCACGTCGGACAACACTCCAACCCGGTCGTAGTGACGGATCACCATGATCGACCCAACCGGAGGCGGCGGGGTGAGGTTGACGACGTTGCGGACGATTCCCTTTTCGTAATCACGGATCATCGCCACCACCTCGGTGGCAATGGCTTCTTGCGCCTGAGCCGTGGAGGCACCGATGTGATGGGTGGTGTAAACCGCCGGATGACGGGCGAGCTTGGAGTCGAACTCGCCCGTCCCCTCGGCCGGTTCGGACTCGAAGACGTCGATCCCGACCCTGAGACCCTTCTCCTCGATGGCAGCCAGTACGGCTTCCTCGTCGAGCACATCACTCCGACTGGTGTTGATCAGGATGGCTCCGGGTCGGACGCGGCGGAGGAAGTCGGCGTCGATCATCCGATGGGTCGATGGCCCGGCCGGAACATGGATGGTGATGACGTCGGAGCCGGTCGCCAGGGCGGCAAGATCGGGGACGGTCTCGATACCGAGGTCCTTCAGCCTTGCTTCGGTCTTCGGATGGCGGGGCCTGGCGACGGTGACAACCCGCATTCCGAAGGCCGTCGCCCGTTCCGCTACCGCCATCCCGATCGTGCCCAGCCCGATGATTCCGATGGTCTTGCCCAACAAACCCTCGGCCTTGGAATAGAACTTCTTGTTCCAGGCGCCGGCCCTGGCGTCGGCCACATTGTCCGGAATCCGGCGGTCAACGGCGAGAATCAGACCCATCGTGAGCTCTGCCACTGCCACCGCATTCTTTCCCGGCACATTGGTGACGAAAACAGCCCGTCGCGCAGCCGCCTCACTGTCGATCGTGTTGGTTCCCGCTCCCGCCCGGATTATCAACCCCAGCGGGCTGTCCACCTCGAAGACATCCGCTTCGACCCTGGTGGACCGGACCACCAGCACCTCGGAGTCCAAAAGAGCGGCCGCCAGCTCGCCACTGGTGAGCTGGGGCTGGTAATCGAGGTTGTAGCCGGCTTCGGTCAGTGCATCGATTCCGGACTGTTCGAAGGCGTCGGCAAGAAGGATCTTCATGGCAGGATCTTCGCGGTCTTTGGGGGGTGCCCCGTCGAATCTGGTTCTCGCCCGGTTCTGGGTGACCGGTTCTGGGTTACCGATTCTGGGAGGTTGGACGCCAGCGAGTATACGAAACGTAAAGTAGCGGCCAGTGATGGGTGACAATTCGTCGTCGGAAAAGTTTGGCCTGTTCGACCGGGTAATCGACCCGTCCGCTCTGGCCAGAACGGTCGAACGCTTTCGCGAACGGGAGATCGTCCTCCCGACCTTCGCCGAGCTGGCCGACCCCACCAGGATCCCTGGCCCGATCCGGAAGACGCTCGGCTCGATCGATCCGGACTCCAGACACCCGGCCAACCTCTTCCGGGTCCACTGGTTCAACGATTCCTCTCGATCCGGGACTACCGATGTCCCCGACTATCTGGAGCTGCCAGGCGAGCTGACCGGGGTCGATGCCCGCATCCTGGTCATGCTGGGCAACAGGTTCCCGATGATCCGGGCACACAAGGTTCTGGCCGCCTACGCCTGTCTGGCGCCACGAATCGTCAGCGGTGCCTTCGACCCCACCCGCGACCGCGCCATCTGGCCCTCGACCGGCAACTATGCGAGGGGTGGAGTGGCCATCAGCCGGATCATGGACTGCCGGGGAGTGGCAGTCCTTCCGGAGGGAATGAGCCGCGAACGCTTCGAATGGCTGGAAGCCTGGATCGCCAGCCCGGAGGATGTGATCCGGACCCATGGCACCGAGTCCAACGTCAAGGAGATCTACGACGCCTGCAACGAACTGGCCAAGAACCCGACCAATGTCATCCTCAACCAGTTCTCCGAGTTCGGCAACCATCTCAGCCATCTCCGGGTGACCGGCCCCGCCCTGGAGAGAGTCTTTGATGACGCAGGCGGCAAGCGACTGGCGGGCTTCGTGGCTGCCTCCGGATCGGCCGGCACCCTCGGCGCCGGCGACTACCTGAAGGAGGCTCACGGATCGAGGATCGTGGCGGTAGAGGCTCTCGAATGCCCGACCATGCTCTACAACGGCTACGGCGAGCACAACATCCAGGGAATCGGGGACAAGCACATCCCACTCATCCACAACGTCACCAACACCGACGATGCCGTCGCCATCAGTGATCGCGCCACCGACACCTTGCTCCTGCTCTTCAACACCCCGGCAGGAAAGACCTACCTGGCGGAGCGTAGGTTGGATCCCGGACTGATCGAGAACCTGAGGCACCTGGGGCTTTCGTCGATATGCAATGTCCTGGCGGCGGTTCAGACAGCCCGCCATCACCGACTTGGAAGTCAAGACGTCTTGGTCACCGTCGCAACAGACGGCGCCGAGATGTACGGCTCGGAGATCGATCGCATCCTTAAGCGGGATCACCCCGAAGGCTTCGGTAGGCGCCAGGCCGAGGCCGCGGCCGGGCTATACCTGACAGATGGCGCCACCGGCGATTTCCTCGAGTTGGGAGAGGTAGGGAGGCGCCGGATCTTCAACCTTGGCTATTACACCTGGGTCGAGCAGCAGGGTGTGGCCTTGTCCGACTTCGAGGGGCGCCGCGATCAGGCTTTTTGGAAGGCTCTGCGTCCCCACCTCGACACCTGGGACTCGATGATCATCGAGTTCAACGAGCGGACCCATGCCGGGGCCTGAGGCAGACTCGCCCAACCCCTTCATTCGTTATCGCTGGCTTCTCGACTCGTACCGCAAGGCAATCGGACGTGGATGGTCCGACGCCGACTTCGTCGCCCTGGTCACCCGCCTCGACCAGGCAGTAATTGAGGTCGGTGGCAGGGGTTTTGAGATGACCCCGCTCACCCGCCAACCCGCCCTGGCCGCCGCCGCCTCGCTGCCGACCGACCTCTTGTGGGTCAAGGACGACACCTCCAATGTCGGAGGCTCGCACAAGGCGAGACACCTCTTCGGCGTGCTCCTTCATCTGGCCGTGGACGATGAAAGAGACGGCGAGCTGGCGATAGCCTCCTGTGGAAACGCCGCCATTGCGGCGGCGGTGGTAGCGAGGGCCGCCGGGCGACCGTTGCGGGTGTTCATCCCCACCTGGGCAGACGCCGACGTGGTCTCGATGCTCAAGAGCCTCGATGCAACCATCGAGGTGTCGGAGCGAAGAAAGGGCGAAAAGGGCGACCCGACCGTCCTCCGCATGTTGGAGGCGGCCCGAAGTGGTTCCGTGCCGTTCTCGGTACAGGGGACCATCACCCCCACCACGCTCGACGGCGGGAGGACGATTGGCTGGGAGGTGGCCGAACAGTTGAGTCGGGCCCGGGTGGGAGGGAAGGTGGCACTGTTCGTTCAGGTCGGGGGAGGGGCTCTGGCGGTGTCGATTTGGCGAGGCATCAACGACGGGATCCGCGAGCAATGGCTCGATGCCGACGTAGTGCTTCACACCGTCCAAACCGAGGCCGCGGCCCCGTTGAACCGGGCGTGGCGCTCGTTGCATTCCGAGATGGAGACCGAGCCGCTCCTCGATCACAGTGATCTGATCGACCTGGCTGTAAGTGTCGCCAACGAGGAGCCCGATCGATTCATGTGGGCATGGGAGGAAGTCGGTGTATCAGCCGCGTCTGGCATCGTCGACGACGTGACCTACGATTGGCTTCCGGTGATGGAAGCGATGTTGCGCTCGGGGGGACAGGCCCACGTCGTCACCGAGCAAATGATCCTGCGAGCCAACCAGCTTGGCCGCAGCCATACCGGCATTAACGTCGGTCACACCGGATCCGCCGGGCTGGCCGGACTGCTTGACCCGGCGGTGATCGAATCTCTGGATCGGGGAGAACATGTGGTGGTCTTCTTCAC
>CAZPIZ010000070.1:0-8648 GCA_964586615.1 uncultured Acidimicrobiaceae bacterium
GGCAGACTGCGACAGAGTCAAGACCCGCGTTGATCGCGCTCCGAAAGACATAAACCCGCTAGCCGAGAGGAAGCGCAGGAAGTCCCGGCGTGTCATCAGGCGGTTTTCGCATCGCACAGAGACTGAATGGCAGCCTTCATTTCGGACACATGAGCCGACGTGAGCCAGCCCGGTGCCACCCGTGTTGTGACCCGCGAGGAGGAACCATGGGCGAATGCGATGAACGAGTTATACGGCCCCTTCGACATCGGTCCCAGGAACCTGATGTCTTCCATCTGTGCCTGGCCCCAATCCGAGAGTGAGGCCGGAAGCCGTCCGAGGTTGCTCAGGGTTCGGGTGAAACGCTGGCGCCGACCCGAGCGGATCATCGTCTCGACTCCCTGGTTGAGGACCGCCGGAGGCAGCCATGACCACGACCTCGCCATGACCTCGGGACCAAGACCGGGGGAGTCTGATTTCCACGTCGACATCTCAGAGGCCGCCTGTTCGATGACTTTCGCCACCGGTCTCAGGCCGGGCTTTCGGATCGCCACCGGCTCGGTTCCGCTGAGGTTGCCGACCCCGCGGTTGATTCCGAGCCCGGGACGAAGGTCGGAGGCGATGAGCCAGACCGATGGCCCCCGAGCAGCGCCGAACACCTCGGTCCAGGCGGCCTCGAGGATCCCCACCAGAACCGCGTCAACCGGCCAGCTGTTATGACGGCGAAGCTCGTCCATCGTTTGGAGGGCCGGTCCCATGTCGATGGTCTCGAAACCCGTCGCCGTCCAATCCTCTCCGACGCCAGGGTCGGCATGAGTGGACGAAGGCTGCTTTCGCCAGCGGTCGACGTTCCGCATCGCCGTTCCCAACCGATCGCCACCGCTGCGGGATCGAAGAGCCATTCTGGCCGAACGCGGTCCCAGGTCCGCCTCCATCTCAGGCAACCGACCTGTCGAAACGAGGGCGAGATACGTCTGTCGAAGATCGTCGAGCAACACGACGCTGGCCACCCCATCCATGGCCGCATGATGAGCGCCGAGGATGAGCCTGACCCGATCCGGTTGGCGGACCACGCTGAGACGGACCGGTGGACCGGTGGTCACATCAGGCGAGATGCCGATCTCGCGGGCTGTGAACTCGTCGATGGGGCCGTCCACCACTTCGAACGGGAGCGGAAGCTCGTCGTGGCGCCATCGATCATCGACATCAACCTCAAGTCTGCATCCCAGGATCGGATGGAGGGTCGCGAGTGCCTGCCAGCTGCGAGCCAGGGCCTCGAGGTCGACATCTCCGACCAGATCCCAAATGACATGAAAAGCCACTGGAGAACTGCGATCGAGGATCGCCATCGATCGGTCGGTCGGGCTGAGATCGAAATAGCCGTCAGACGCGGTCGCCATCGCTCAATCCAAGCAGCGCTCCCCGTGGCTTGGCTATCGTCGGGGCATGGTTGGGCTTTCTTCGCCCGACGGTGGGTCGGGGACAACAAAAAAGCGAGAGCACGCCCTTTTGAGCCTGCGGGCCGCGCAACACCCTGACTGGCGACCCTTCCTCGAGCGAGCTGGCATCGAGCCCCTCCCGATCGAGGAGGTGGCCTCGGCCCTGGCCGATGAGAAACTGGACCTCCTCCAGAAACTACGGGTTCTCCACGATCTCGGGAGACAGGGACAACTAATCGAGGTGGGTGAACCGGCCCGGAAGATGGTCGAGTCGGTGGTGATCAACAGTGATCAAGCCGATAAGTTTGTAACTCTGGCCAATAGCTCTCTGAGCTTTAGCGAGTTCGTCGCCTCGCTCAACGTCCAGGGCATCGCCACGACCGCAAAGGAGGTGGTTGCTCCCGCCGAGTGCACCGATAAGTCGACCGGCACCGGACCCAATCCGCCGACCAAGATTGTCGCCTCCTTCGAAGCCGAGGGGGACCCCCTGGACTTTGCCTACGGCGCCGACCCGCTCCACTGGGTGGAATGCAATCCTTTCTTTATAAGCATGACCCCGGCCGGTCCGACCGCCCTGGTTCCGATCGGTGGCTACGAGCAGGCCTACAGAACCCGGATGACCGAGGTCGTCGGAATCCCAGATTTGTTAGAGATGGAGACCAATCTCGATGTCACCTACTTTGTCTCCGCAGACACCGTGGGCATGGATTACACATTCGTCAGCAGCAACGGTTGGATCGACGTCGATCATGGATTCGTGATCGTCGAGCGGCACCCGACCCTGCAAAATCATGTCAAGGTCTCATCACAGAAGACAGTCCGCTTCAAGGACCTCAGCAACTTTCCCGCCACTCTCGCCTGCGAATTGGGCTGGGTCTACGTAATGCAAAACATGGCGAGCTGCCAGCCGTAACTAGGGCCCGAGGAGGGCAAACATGGCCAAAAAGAAACCATCCCCACAAGAGCCCAAGCTCCCCGACGCCGGGCCGCTGATCGAGGGCCTCCTCGCGGTGGCCACCAAATCAGTCCAACGAAACGGTGAGCAAGCGCTGGGGATTTGGAAACAGGTAACCAACGGTGACTACGAGCCCAAGTTCCTGATTCGAGACAGCGCCACCTTCTGGAGCGCCACCGCCAAAGATGCTGCCAAGACCTTCAACTTGCTTCGTAAGTTCCTCGAAAAGATTGGCGAAGACGACGAGGCGGCCGCCGCCAAATGATCGAGCAGGAAGCGTTTGATGGTCTGATTACCGACTCCACGCGATCGGTGATCAGGCTCGTCAACGAGTCCCTGACGGGTCATGCCCGGCACGCCTCAGACCTGGCCTCGAGAGCTGCGGACCCCAACAACGACATCGATCCGGTGCAAGAACTGACCCGGTTCTGGAACCGGACAATTCGTGACGGAGTCCGGTTCCTCGACGCGATGGCGTCGATGTTCCAGCTCCTGGGATCCGATCCTGTGCCAATACCGGAGAAGAGTGAGCCTCCGCCCGACCCCAATCCCGTCGAGACGTCGATCGTCGGTGCCGCCAAGACAGGCACGTGCCGGTCGGAGGGTTTGCGACGCCGGGGTGAATCCAACCTCGCGATCAAAGCTGAAAAGATCACCGTGACGCGGAAACCAGGGGACCTCACCCAGCTCGACCTCGTCATCCAGGCCGGCGGCGTGCCCAGGGGTCTCTACGAGGGAACGGTGAGGATCGGGACTGGCGCCGCCGCACCAACGGTTGCCTACAACGTCTACGTCGACTGGTAGCGAATCCGGCGCTGACGGCGCAGCCCTCCCCGGGTTGGCATAGCATCCACCGGGTGGCGCAAGCCGGCATCTTTCAAAGACATCCGACTGTTCTGTTCTGTGATCTCGTCAATTCGACCGGAATCTCCGAGCAGCTTGACGGCGAACAGTTCTGGGACCTGGTGGTCAACTATCAGGATGCCTGCAACCAGGTAGTCAGTCGATTCGACGGCTACATCTACAAATCCCTCGGTGACGGTCTGGTTGTGCTGTTCGGGGTCCCGATGGCACATGAAGACGACGCCAGGCGGGCCGTGTACACCGGCCTAGGGATCGTCGACGCGGTCCAGGGTCTGAACCCGGTCCTTATGGAGAAATACGGCGTGGCGCTCTCGGTGCGGGTCGGCATTCACACCGGGGAGGTCGTCGTCGGCAAAATGCGCGGCGCCACCGAGATCGCCGGATCCACTCCAGCTCAAGCCTCCCGGATCCAGACCATGGCCGCTCCCAACACAACCTGGATCAGCCGCGACACCGCCCAGCTGGTGTCGGGCTACTTCGATCTCGAGTCGAGGGGAGAAGTCGAGCTGAGGGGGATGAGCAAGCCGATCGAGCTGCTCGAGGTTGTTAGAGCGACCGAAGCGGAAAGCCGCCTCGATGCCCAGAGCGGGTCGCTGACCCCGATGGTGGGCCGGGAGACGGAAGTTCACCAGCTCCAGGAGCTTTGGGAAATCGCCAGCGGAGGGAGCGGCCAGACCGTGTTGATCCGGGGCGAGGCCGGAATCGGCAAGTCGAGATTGGCCCGGTACATGCGCGATCTCTCCGCTCGAACCGCAGGCAGCCCCCTCCAGGGGAGCTGCTCGCCTTATTACAACTCGACTGCTTTCTATCCTCTGGCTCGAATGTTGAGCCGTCGGCTGGGCATCGCCCCCGAGACGGTCGACCGCCAGCGCTTGGATCTTCTCGAGCTCGAAGTCGACGAGGCAGGTCTCGACCGGTCGGAGGCGATCCCATACCTCGCTCCGCTGCTATCGATCGAGTCTGACTCCGCCGGGCCCTATCCCATCCCGCGCCTCGATGCCATCAAGCTCCGCCAGACCACGATCGAAATGCTGAGGGCGTGGTGGAGCGGTCTCGCAGCCGTCGAACCGCGGGTGGTCTTGATCGAGGACGTGCATTGGGCCGAGCCATCGACCCTGGAGGTGATCGATCGGATAGTCGCCGACCCGCCGCCCAACCTGCTGCTTTTGCTGACGGCCCGGCCCGAGTTCTCATGGGCTGACAAAGAGAGCGTCACCCAGATCGAGCTTAAACCTCTGGAACTCTCCGATCGCCATCGCATGATTCGATCGATCGCGGCCGCCGACCTGGCCGAGTCTGTGGTCACCAAGATCGCCGATCGGAGCGACGGGGTGCCGTTGTTCGTAGAAGAGCTGTTGAGGGCGGTCGAGAATGCCCCGCCGGGAGCCGGTCGGGCCGTGGTTCCCGCCACTCTCCGCGACATGCTGATGGCCCGGCTTGAAGCCGCCGGGCCCGATCTCGGCGTCGCCCAGGCCGCCTCCGTGATCGGGAGTCGGATCGACGTCGACCTGCTGATGGACGTCGCCCGTATGAAAGAAGAGCCGTTGCGACAGGATCTCGACTCGCTGACCGCTCACGGGATCCTCGAGATGCAAGGCGTTGGCAGCGACCGACGATACGCGTTTCACCACTCATTGATCAGGGATGCCGCCTATGAGTCTCAGGTCCCCGAGGTTGCCCGCCTGATGCATTCGGATGTGGCCGACGCCCTGATCAGGCGGCTCGGTCGGTCCGACCCACCCGACCAGGGGGTCATTGCCCTTCATCTCGATCAGGGCGGACGCGGCCCCGACGCCGTCGGCTTCTATGTCGGAGCCGCCCAGGCATCGCAGTCGGGTGGGGCCTACGCCGAGGCGCTGAGCAAGCTTGATCGAGCTCTCGATCTGGTCATGACCTGGCCGGATGGTGAGCCTCGATCCCTTTCCGAGCTCATGGTGCGAATGCTGAAAGCGGCCAGCCTGGTAGCTACCGCCGGGTATGGCTCCGAAGCCGCCGGGGCGGAGTTCGAAAACGCACTTCAGCTGACCGAGTCGTTGGGCCAGCGTCCCGAAAGCGTTGGCGTCCAAATGGCGATCATGGCCTACGCCACTGTCCGCGGGCAGCGAACCAAGGCGGGGACGATCATCGCCTCGCTCAACGAGCGGCTGTCCTCCGCCACCCCCGACGAGGTGATGTTGTATGGAGCCGAGGTGACGGGGTTCGACGCCCTCCATCGCTACGGACTCGGTGATTACTCCGGGGCCCGGACCTATTTCGAGAAGGCCATCGAGATGTTCACGACCCGGCCCCCCGGTTTCATCTCGCCGTTGTGGACCCTGCCCAACCACCCGGTGGTGGCGGCCTATGCCCAGCTCGTCCCGGTGCTGTGGGTGCAGGGGGAGCGAGCCCAGGCTTCGGAGGCCGCCGCCCAGGCTCTGGAGTTGAGCGGCCAGCTCGGATTTCCGTCCGGGCCTTTCAGCGAGGCTTACAGCCGCGCCTACCTCGGATACATGTATCAATTGGAAGGCGATTGGGCCCGGGCCGTGGCCGAGTTCAGAGCCGTTACTGCCCTCGGCACCGAGCATGGCTTCGCCATGTGGGAGGGGCTCGGTTCGATCCATGCCCTGATTGCCGCGGCCTATCTGGAACCGACCAAGGAGATGGTGATGGCCATCGCCGGTGGCCGCCGCTTGCTCCACCAACTGGGAGTGTCTTCCTTCCAGCCGTACTTCGTGACCGCCGAGGCCGAGTTGACCGCCAGCCTCGGCGACATTGCCGGAGCGCTCGAACTGTTCGAAGAGGCACTGACCCTCGGCGAGGAACTGGAAGAGCGGCATTATCTGGCCGAGACTCTCCGCAAGCGGGCCGGAGTGAGGGCCCGAGCCGACAAGGTCGACAACCAAGCCGTGGCGGCAGATTTGGTCAGGGCTTTTGAAGTGGCCCGCGACCAGGGTGCGTTCCTGTTTCAGGTCCGCGCCGCCATCGATATGCATCTCCATCTGCCCCCCGGGTCGCGACCGGCCCTGGCCCACCAAGCCCTGGCCAACGAATTGGCAACGGTGTCGATCGAATATCCGGAGGCGGAGCAGGCCGCAGCTCTGTTGGCAGCGTCGTCCTCCTGATGGAGGCGACGGATCCAAATTCCGCGCCGGAGAGACCACATTCCCCACGGGAGAAAGTTGCGATCCTGGGTGGGGGAGTGGCAGGGCTTGCCGCCGCCTGGCGGTTGAGCGAACCCGGTTGGCGCGACCGCTTCGAGTCGATCACTGTCTACGAGCGGGGCTGGCGCCTGGGAGGCAAGGCGGCCAGCAGCCGGGGGCCCAATGGCCGGATCGAAGAGCACGGTCTTCACGTCTGGCTCGGGTATTACGAGAACGCCTTTCGGTTGGTCCGTGAGGTGTATGAAGAGTTGGACCGGGAGACGACCCGGCCGGGGGCGCCGTTCAAGGTGTGGACCGACGCTTTCAAACCCGCCAACGAGATAGGTCTCGAGGACTTCCGGGACGGCCGCTGGGATCATTGGATCGCCACGTTCTCGCTCAACGACCAGGTCCCGGGGGAGCCCGATGCCACCTCGGGCCCGATGACCGTGCTCGAATTCGTGCGGCGCTCGTTGCGGCTACTCGCCGACTTTTACGGTTCGCTCGAAGACCAGTCATCGCCCCCGGGACGGATCACTATCAGCGCCAGCCCGACCCCTCCCGGCCCGGCCAACCAGGGGGGCCTCGAAGGGTTGGTGGGGAAGAGGCTGATGGCCTCGGTTCTGGCGGCGGCGATGCAGGGGATCAGCGTCATCCATACCGAGCAACAGCTATTGGCGCGAGACATCCCCGGGCTCGATCGGCTGGGCGACGCCCTCGACCGCCTCCACCGCCGGTTGCGCGACCTGGTTCTGAAAAACGACTCTGCCCGCCAGTTGTGGGCGCTGGCCGATCTCATCGTCACCACCGTGCGGGGGATTCTGGCCGACGGATTGCTCACCCATCCGAAGGGCTTTTCCGCCATCAACGACGAGGAGTACCGGCATTGGATCAGCCGTCACGGCGCCTCTCCCGAAACACTCGACTCCCCGCTGGTGCGGGGGGTGTACGACCTCGTTTTCGGTTTCGAGGACGGCGATCCCGACCGTCCCCGATTCGCCGCCGGTCTGGGCCTGTTTCTCTCTGGCAAGCTCTTCTTTGAATATCGGGGCTCGATCTTCTGGAAGCTGCAAGGAGGGATGGGAGACGTCGTCTTCACCCCTCTCTACGAGGCATTGGTCGAGCGGGGCGTTGCCTTCGAGTTCTTCTCGCAGGTGGAAGAGCTCCGCATTGCCCCGAGCGGCGGATCGATCGGGTCGGTTGCGATCAGGCGGCGGGTGCAGCTCAGCGAGGGACCTGGCAGTTATCAGCCGTTGGTCGAGGTTGGCGGGCTTCCCTGCTTTCCGTCCCAACCCCATCTGGCCGACGGCGTCCGTTTCCACGACGAATCGATCTGGTCCGGCTCGGATGACGATCAGATCAGCATCCTCGAGCAGGGACGGGACTTCGATCGGCTCGTCCTTGCCATACCGATCGGCATGATCCCCTATTCCTGCGCCGAAATCGTGGAGGACAATCCCAAGTGGAGATCGATGGTCGATCACATCGGAACCGTCGCCACCCAGGCGTTCCAGCTCTGGTTGACAGCAGACGCATCCGAGCTGGGATGGAATCGGCCCGGGGTGACCATCACCGGTTTCGTCAAGCCCTTCGAGACCTGGGCTTCGATGGAACAGTTGCTGGAAGTGGAGCAGTGGCCGGCCGACGATCGACCGCGGTCGCTTGCCTACTTCTGCAACACGCTTCCGACTGTCGGCCTTCCGGACCGTGACGATCGCGAATTCCCGAAGCGCGAACACGAGCGGGTTCGTGAGAACGCGGTCGCATTTCTCCGGGACAACGTCGGCCACTTCTGGCCGGGGGCGGTCGACGGGGAGTCAGGCGCCTTCCGCTGGGATCTGCTGGCCGGGGGCGGCGATCGAACGGGCGAGGATCGGTTCGATTCACAATTCTGGAGAGCCAACGTCGACCCGTCCGAGCGATACGTTCTGTCGCTGCCGGGGAGCGACAAGCACAGGCTCCGGACCGACCAGAGCGGCTACGACAACCTGGTTCTGGCCGGCGATTGGATCGACTGCGGGCTCAATGCCGGTTGTCTGGAGGCGGCGGTCATGGCCGGGCTCGAGGCTGCCAATGCGCTGGTCGGGCGGCCGCTCACCGACCGCATCGCCGGGCATTACATGGGGTGGGGGAAGTAGATTCGGTCGACACGAGGGCTTCGGGAGGCAGACATTCAGGACATGGGCCGCGACTCCGGTCTCGAGGGCGACGCCCCAGGGCCGATCAGCGACGCAGGTTTCCGGGCCGCCTCAGAAGTGGTCGAACGATTCCTCAGTTCCATGAGCGGCACCG
>CAZPIZ010000071.1:0-5151 GCA_964586615.1 uncultured Acidimicrobiaceae bacterium
GTGGTGCTGAACACTTGAGAACCTCAATCCTCCTCTACCAGCCAGGCGGCGCCCCTTACTCCGCTTGAGTCTCCCCAGCGGTTCTGGACCAGCCGGGTGAGAACCACGTCACTGAACGCATAGCTTCCCCAGCGTTTGGTCACCCGTTCATAGAGTTCCTTGACGTTGCTCATGCCACCACCAAGAACAATCACGTCGGGGTCGAGCATGTTTATGACCGTTGCCAGCGAGCGAGCCAGCCGGTCGATGTACAGGTCGAAGCTCTTCATGGCACGGGTTTCTCCGGCCCGGGCTGCCTCGACGATCTCAGGAGCCGACCTCCGTCCACGGTTGCTCTGATCGTGGGCTGCGAACCCCGGACCCGAGAGGAAGGTCTCGATGCACCCTCTCTTGCCGCAATAACAGAGATCGCCGGGAAGCTCATCCGGACGCGGCCAAGGCAATGGGTTGTGTCCCCATTCGCCCGAGATGGCGTTGGGACCGACCAACGATGCTCCGTTGACCACCGCTCCTCCCCCTACTCCGGTGCCGAGGATCACTCCAAACACGGTCCGGAACCCGGCCCCGGCGCCATCGCGGGCTTCGGAAAGGGTGAAACAATCGGCATCGTTGCGGAGGATGATCGGTCGGTCGAGCGTGGCTGCGAGGTCGATGTGGAGAGGCCGACCGTTCAGAGCCGGAGAGTTCGAGTTCTTAATGAATCCCGTCATGGGACTCAATGACCCCGGTGTCCCGATGCCGATGGTCCGGAAGGTGGGCGAGGCCAGGGCATCAACCTCCTCGACCAGGATGCGAATGGTGTCAAGGGTGGCGTCGTAATCACCCGAGGGGGTGGGGAGACGGCGTCGGCCGAGTTCGGTGCCGTCGGACGCAAGCGCCACGGCCTCGATCTTGGTTCCGCCCAGGTCGATTCCGATCCGGTTCATCGTCCGACCCATCTTGGCCGGTTCGCCGACTATCGCGCAGCCGCCGGGTACACCTCGGCCAGAAGCTCGTTGAAAGTCGTGGTCGGAGCCAGCACGTAGGCGCCCCCCGACGTGACGTAATCCCGGACCGAAACCGAAAGCCGATTGACGCTATCCCGGGTCACACCGCGGTACCTCCAGGCGGTAGCGACAACGTCGGCAAATGACCATCCGGAGTCCACCTTGATCGCCCCGGCAACCGCCGCCAGCGTCGAGTCGAGAGAGCCGAGCGATCCAAAGGACGCCAACTTCCCAGCCAGCTGGAAGAGCACGTCTTGCTGCCTCGACTGACGGTTGAAGTCAGATCCAGCCACTACTTTCCAGGTCCCGTCGATCAGCTGTTCGGTATGCCGGGACCGCACCCAGGCAAGGGTCGTATAGCCGTCGGCGGTTACGCAGCCACCGGGGAGATCGAGACCCGAGCGTGGATCGCGAGCCGGGTTGTCGGTGCAGACATTCACCCCCCCGAGGGCAGTCACCACCGAGGCAAACCCGTCGAAGGTGACCCGCGCCACATGGTCGATCTCGATCCCCGTGTAACCCTGCACCATCAGGGCGATCAGCTCGGTTCCGGAAGCAAATCCCTGGCAGCCTCCCAGCCCGGCGTTGACCCTGGCCCAACCTTCGGTGCAAGGATTGCGAAGGTACAGGTCGCGAGGAATCGAGACCAGTATCGGAGCGCTCCCATCGGTTGGTGCCAAAGCCAGGACGATCGCGTCGGCCAGAGCGCCCGAGGCGTCGCTCCCCACCCCCAGGTAGGCCTCGAACATCTCGTCGGGGAGGGCCGGGCTGATCGCGCCCGAATTTCGGTAGGTTCCGCTCTGCATCTCGGCAATCCGTTGAGCCATCTCCTCCTCGAGTTCGAGAGTGGCCAGCTCCTGCAGTGCGGCGGCGTCCAGTAGACGGCGCTGTGCCTCGGTCAGCGCCGCCACCTCCGCAACGGTGCGGTTGTCGAGGGCCTCGGCGGCGGCCTGGGGGTTGAAGTCCTCGGTGGCTACAGCCTCGAACGTGAACCAGAACCGGAAGGCCAGAAATGCCACGACGCCGAGGATGACCCCAGCAACCACCATCACTCCAACCCGAATGGGGTGGCGTTGTACGTAGCCGACCAACTATGCCTCCGGTATGAGTGAGCGATGGTACGAAACTGTTGAACTCAAGTGAGGCTTTGGAGTTCGATGTACGAGGTTCGAGGTTAGAGGAGCTTCAAAACTCAGGCCTCGAACCCTGAATGAACACCGTTCCGGTGAAGTGGCCCGCCAACTTGCCGTCGGCACGGTGGATCAGCACTCGATACGTGGCCAGGCTCCTCCCCCGATTTACCTCCTCGACTACCGCCGACAGGTTCTCACCCGAGGCCACCGCCGCACTGAAGACCATGTGAGTGTCGATCGCCACTGCCGGCTGACCGTACGAGTTCGAGTACAACGAGAACGCGCAATCGGCGAAGGAGAACAGCACTCCTCCGTGCAGTCCACCGTGGAAATTGGTCATGGACTCGGCAACCGTCATCTCGATGGTGATGCTCTCCTCGCCAACTTCCCTCAGCCGGATTCCCAGCCAGGAGGCGTACTGGTCGGAAATCAACAGTCCGGCTACCCGTTCGGCGTCGATCACATTTGCTCCAGCCACGCCGAGAAGATGTCTCGCGACAAGCGATCGAGCTGGGGCTCGGCTCCGATCAACCCGGCGGCGTATTCGTCGTAATCGACGCCGGCGGCTCCCAGCACCGACCAGTCCTCCTTGCCCCACGCCAGGCCTTGGTCCCGGTCGGCATCGGGATGGAACTGGAGCGCCAGGGCCGATCCCAGCCTGAAAGCGTGCGGGAAACGGTCGGTATGAGCCAACAGGGTTGCATCCGGAGGAAGGTCGAAGGTGTCCTGATGTAACGAATACACCATGGGGCCGGTCTTCGAGACCACCGGGTCGGCCATGCCCGCCGCTGTGAGGCTTATCGGAACAACTCCAGCTTCTGGCTGCTCGGCCATGTACGCCTTTCCGCCCAGAGCATCGGCCAGAAGCTGGCTGCCCAGGCAGATACCGAGCACCGGGGCGCCGGAACCAACCAAGTATCGGATCCAGTCCTTCTCGGCTTCGAGCCAGGGATGACGGTCGACGTCGTAGGCGCCCATGGCCCCGCCCAGGATCACCGCCCGGTCGAAGTCGGTGCCGGGCACGAGATCGCCCGCCTCGAGATGAAACCTTTCCACCACGGCATCAACCAGGTCCAACACGTCATCGAGGCGGTGGGTGGTCTGCGGGCAGTGATACACCACGGCGACTCGCATGAGGATGAGGACAGTAACGCCGCCGATAGGATGCCCACCTGGCAGACAGGTCATCGGGCCAGACACGTGATCAAATAGACAGGTAACCGTTGTGGAGCTTTCCAAGATCGGCTCGGGCAAGGTCAGGGACCTCTACGCCGTCGATGACCAGCGCCTGCTCCTGGTTGCCAGCGATCGCATCAGCGCCTACGACGTGGTTCTGCCCGACCCCATACCCGACAAGGGGCGGGTACTCACGGGGCTATCGCTCTTCTTCTTCGATCTGCTCGACATTCCGAATCACCTTCTGTCGACCACCCTCACAGAGTTGTGGGACATGAGCGACACCGATCGGGAGTGGCTTAGCGGACGATCAATGATCGTCCGCAGGTCCGACGTGATACCGATGGAATGTGTCGTCCGCGGATACCTGTACGGATCCTCGTGGCGCGAGTATCGGGCCGGCGGTGGACCCACTACCGAGCACCTGGCCCCGGGTCTGGTTATGGGCGACAAGCTCGACGAACCGATCTTCACTCCATCGACCAAGGCAGCCACCGGGCACGACGAAAACCTGGACGAAGCCGGTGCCCGCAACCTGATAGGCCACGACCTCTATCAACGGCTCAGAACCCTCTCGATCGATATCTACCGCCGGGCAGCTGACCACGCCAGCACCAGAGGGGTGATCCTGGCCGACACGAAGTTCGAGTTCGGCTATTCAGGCGATGAGCTATTGCTGATCGACGAGGTCCTCACCCCCGACTCTTCCCGATACTGGCCCGCCGACCGCTGGACGCCGGGCCAGGAGGTGCCGTCCTTCGACAAGCAATATGTTCGCGATTGGCTCGATCAAAACGGTTGGGACCACAGCCCTCCGGCTCCACCGCTGCCAGACGAAGTGGTCTCGGGTACTCGTGACCGCTACGTCGAGGCCTACGAACGTATCACCGGAATCCGGTTCGCCGACTACCTGCGCGGCTCCAGGCAGGTCGCCTGAGATGAAGGTCAAGGTCGACATCGTGCGACGGTCGGAGATCGCCGACCCGCAGGGAGTGACGGTGGTCAGAGCACTGCGGGAGCTCGGCTTCGAGGAAGTGACAGAGGCACGGTTCAATCGGACGATTGTCCTCGACGTCGAGACCAACGACCCCCAGTCGGCCAAGGCCCGGGTCGAGGAGATGTGTCGGCGGCTCCTCGCAAACCCGGTCATCGAAGACTTCACCGTGGAGGTGGTGCACGAGTGACGGGTCTGGCTCCGGTGGTCCGGGTGGCGGTAGCGGTCTTCCCGGGAACGAACTGCGAGCTGGATACGGCCCACGCCCTGGAGCTGGCGGGGGCCAAGCCTGAGCTCGTCTGGCATCGCCAGACCAACCTCGACGAATTCGACAGCGTCGTCCTCCCCGGTGGGTTCGCCCACGGCGACTACCTGCGCACGGGAGCGATCGCACGGTTCTCACCGATCATGGGGGCGGTCAACGAAATGGCGACAGCCGGCAAACCGGTGCTGGGGATCTGCAACGGATTTCAGATCCTCTGCGAAGCTGGTCTGCTCCCGGGAGCGTTCATCGCCAATTCAGGGCTCTCGTTCATCTGCCGGTTCGTCGAGGTGGAAGTGGCCTCTACGAGTTCCTTTCTCACCCACGAGGCTTCGACGGGGCAACTACTCCACCTTCCACTCAACTCCTACGAAGGGAACTATGTGGATCCCACGCTGACCGGTCGAGTGGTCCTGCGCTATCGGGACAATCCCAACGGGGCTCAGGGCGGCGCAGCGGCGGTGGCTAACGAGGCGGGCAACGTCGTTGGGGTCATGCCCCATCCGGAACGTGCGAGCGAAGCCGTGCTGGGCTCCGGAGACGGACTGATCCTTCTGCGCGGTTTTCTGGGCGCCAGTTTGCTCGAGGCCAGCTCAACTC
>CAZPIZ010000071.1:5251-7480 GCA_964586615.1 uncultured Acidimicrobiaceae bacterium
CGGTCTGGCCCAACCCGGTCCGGGCCGGTGGGGCGAGAATCATGACCGACGATGAGGACGACGCCCCAAAGGAACAGGAGGCCGAGGAACAGGCCGTTCACCGGCTCCTCGGCCTGACCGACCAGGAGTACGACCAGATCCTTGCCACGCTCGGCCGCGATCCGCGCCCGGCGGAGCTGGCGATGTATTCGGTGATGTGGTCCGAGCATTGTTCCTATAAGTCGTCGCGGGTTCATCTGAGTCGGTTTCCAACAACTGCGCCATGGGTTGTGGTCGGGCCCGGAGAGAACGCAGGCGTGGTCGACATCGGGGACGGTTGGCTCGCCGCCCTTCGAATCGAAAGCCACAACCATCCCTCGTTCGTTGAGCCCTACCAGGGAGCAGCTACCGGGGTGGGGGGCATCCTCCGGGACATATTCACGATGGGAGCTCGACCCATCGCATTGTGGGACTCACTTCGTTTCGGACCGTTGGACCAGCCTCGCAACCGATACCTGTTCAAGGGAGTTGTGGCCGGCATCGCTGGTTACGGGAACGCGGTTGGGGTGCCGACCGTCGGCGGTGAACTCGGGTTCGCCGAGCACTACTCGGCCAACCCTTTGGTGAATGTCATGTGCCTGGGTCTGCTCCGCCCCGAGCAGTTGGTTCTGGCCACCGCCGGGCCCGAGGGCACGGTGGCAGTCCTCCTCGGAGCGGCCACCGGGCGGGATGGCATCGGGGGTGCCTCGGTACTGGCCTCTGCCTCCTTCGCCGACGAGTCCGCCAGCTTGCGCCCATCGGTTCAGGTCGGCGACCCTTTTGAGGAGAAGAAACTGATCGAGGCCTGCCTGGAGCTATACGACCGCAGGCTCGTGGTCGGTGTTCAGGATCTGGGAGCTGCCGGTTTGTCCTGTGCCGTCTCCGAGCCCGCCGCCCGAGCGGGCATGGGGATGGAACTCGACCTCGATCGGGTTCATGTCCGCGAACCGGGCATGACCGCTCCCGAGCTATTGATGTCCGAGTCGCAGGAACGGATGATGGCTTTCGTCCATCCGGATCATCTCGAGGCGGTACTCGAGGTGGCGAGCCGTCGGGAGATCCTGGCGTCGGTGGTAGGCAAAGTCATCCATGGTGGAGAGGTGCGCGTCCTTCACGGAGGAGAGTTGATCGCCGAGATCCCGGCTCGCTCGCTCACCGACGACGCACCACGCTACGAGCGGCCGCTAGGCGAGCCCGGGTGGATGGAGGACCTATGGGGGAACACGGTCAAGTTCGTCGCCCAGCCCGCCATCGCAACCTCGCTTCTGCAAATGCTGGCCGAGCCAGAGCTCGGGTCGAAGTCGTGGGTGTACGAGCAGTACGACCACATGCTCTTCCTCAACACTGTCGTAGGTCCTGGTCATGACGCGACGTTGTTGCGGGTCAAGGGAACAGACCGTGGTCTGGCGCTGACCACCGACGGCAACGGTCGCATGTGCTATCTCGACCCAAGGCGCGGTGCCGCCCGGCTCGTGTACGAAGCAGCGCTCAATGTGGCAGTGGTCGGAGCCGAACCCTTCGCCGTCGTCGACAACCTCAACTTTGGCAACCCTGAGAAACCAGAGGTGATGTGGCAGTTCCGGGAGACGGTGGAGGGGATGTCGGAGGCCTGTGAGGCGCTGGGGATTCCGGTGGTGGGGGGCAACGTCTCCTTCTACAACGAGACCGACGGGCTCGACATCTACCCGACGCCGGTCGTTGGGATGCTGGGCCTGGTTGAGAACCTGCCATCGCCCGCACCCCGCCTTGATCGCGTGGAAGAAGGCATGGACCTTTGGCTGTTCGGTCCCGAATGGTCGATCAACCTGGCCGGCTCTGCCTTCGAGAAGATCACGTTCGCCCATGTTGGGGGCCGCCCGTCGCCACCAGACCCAACCATGGCCAGGGCCGCCATCGCATCGGCCCGACAGTTGGCGCTAGCCGGACTGCCCGTCATCCACGACATTTCCACCGGCGGCGCTGCCATCGCCGTGGCCGAGATGTGCATCGCCTCGGGAGTTGGTGCCACCGTCGCCTATTCGGATTGGCGGCATCTGTTCTGCGAGGACCCCCATCGATTTCTGGTGGCCGCCACCCCGGAGCAGGGCCGTACCGTCGAATCGGTTGCCAACGACATTGGAATCCCGGCCGCCCGAATCGGCGTGTTTGGCGGTTCCGAGATTGCCTTTGATCGGCGAGGCGTCAAGGCCGCCCTCGATCTAGAAGTGGCGA